>JBBRVE010000032.1:0-27862 GCA_038247245.1 Bdellovibrionales bacterium
CGACACGTTTGGCGATCACACCTAATTCACGGTACTGAACGGCGTTTTCAATCGGGGCTTCGACTTCTTCAATGAGGATATGTTCAAATTCGGTTTGCATGCTGGCCTCCGGTCTTTCTTGATGGATCGCATTTTCTGTCTCATCTGCCCAAGCCAACGACTGACCATGAAAAAGCGGCTCCAAAGTTTATCTTTGGAACCGCTGAAGTGATTGTTTTAATTGTTCTTTTGTAAAGATCGGCAACTTTGTTGCGTAAACGGGTCGTATCTGGCGGGGGTGTTTGTCACGCTGGTGTGTCAGTTAATCACAGGCGTGCTAACCGTATTTTTCAATCCTGATAAGGCCGGAACGCTGCCAAACTTTATTTTCGGGATCGGAATATGCGGCGTACGAACAGCAGAGGCGGTCGCGCCCGATATAACGTCGCCCTTCATGAACAGAGTAATTTCGCAGCTGTCCTTGCGCAGGATTTCAGGCCAGAAGCGGCTGGCACTGCGGGTCGCCTTCAGCGCACGGTCATTATAAACCATTTTGTCTGCATAACGGCGCGTGTCATCTACCACGTGAAAATGGTTTTTTTCAAGTATTGCGGTTACGCCGGCGGCGCTAAGCCCCTCCATTGGCATCGCCGCTTTGGATATATCGGTTTCCATCGACATCGTCAGCGGATGTGCGCGGAAGGCGCTGACGCAGCTTTTCATGACAGCTTGCGGTCCGGCATGCGTTGCCGACAGATCACCGTCATACGCAAGCTCGCCCGCCACGGCCATTATAATGACCAATGCGAATAAGCCCTTGGCAAAGGTGCCGATTGTATACGGATCATCCTGCTGGATCATGGGAATGGGCTGGATAAAGGCGGTGTTCAGGGCATTCGGGGTGGCTTCTGTCATGGTATTTCTCCACGGGGAAAACAGCGTTGCGCGGTACAAACGCGCAGCCGAGCCCGTGAATTCCTTGCAATATTTAGGGAACGATTTTTAAGGCCGATTAGTTAGGCTGGCTTGGCCATGAATGTGACAGCCTCGGCCACCAGCTCGCGGGCGACATCCTTCTTGGATTTTTCAGCCCAGGTTTCGTATTCTATGTCATTGCCGGATTTACGCAGCAGGGTGATGATATTGCTGTCTTGCCCGAACACCTTGCCACCGCTGACATCGTTCAGCACCAGCCAGTCGCAGCCTTTTTTCGCCAGCTTCGCCTTTGCATTCTCCATGCCGTCATTTGTTTCTGCGGCAAATCCGATGACCAGTTTGGGGCGCTGGTTGCTTTGTGACAATGTGGCGAGGATATCGGGGTTCTGGATTAATTTCAGCGACACAGGATCGTTGCCGGTTTTTTTGATTTTACGGTCGGAAACGTCTTCGGGGCGGAAATCCGCGACGGCGGCGGCACAGACGGCAATATCAACGGGCAGCGATTTCAGGCAGGCCTCCAGCATCTCGCGCGCGGTCTGCACCTGAATGGCTTGCACGAAGCGGGGCGGGGGTTCGGAAACGGGGCCGCTGACCAGCGTCACTTCCGCGCCCGCAAATGCCAGAGCTTCCGCAATCGCATGGCCCTGCTTGCCCGATGAACGGTTGCCAAGGAAACGCACGGGATCAAGCGGCTCGAATGTCGGGCCGGAAGTCACGAGCGCCTTAAGCCCGCGGAGCGGCGCGTCTTTCAAAAAAAAATCGCTGACGATGGTTACGATATCGGGCACTTCGGCCAGACGGCCTGAACCGACTTCGCCGCAGGCCGTGCCGCCGACGCCGGGTTCGATGATGCCATAGCCGCGTTTGCGCAAAATTTCGAGGTTCTCCTGCACGGCGGCATTCGCCAGCATCACAGGGTTCATCGCGGGCGCGAACATCACGGGCTTGTCCGTCGCCAGCAACACCGTGGAGGCAAGGTCATCCGCCAAACCCCGCGCCGCCCGCGCGATGATATTCGCGGAAGCAGGCGCGACCAGTACAAGGTCGCATTCCCGCGCCAGGCGGATATGCCCCATTTCCGATTCATCGGTGAGGGAGAAAATATCGGTATGCACCTTATTTTCCGACAGCGCGGCCACCGAGAGCGGCGTAATAAACTGCGCGCCGCCCGATGTCAGGATGCAACGCACATCCAACCCCGTGTCGCGCAGCCGCCGTATCAGGTCGAGCCCCTTATACGCCGCAATCCCGCCCGAAATAATCAGGAGGACGCGCCGGCCGGAAAGTTGTTTCGATGCAGTCACCATACCTCATCATATAGCGAAAACGTTACGCTTAGCAAATCGGTGGATTAATTTCGTGGATTGTATAGTTATTATTGAAGTGGAGGGATATTTTCCCAGCCGGAAATCGCAAGTCCGGAAGGTTTATCAGTTGAGCGTTCAATTAAAATCCGGAAGTTTGATCGCATAACTCTAATTTCAGGCTTTACGCTGTAATTTATATATAAGGTGACTTTGAAGAGCCAAGTTTTATTATCTTCTCTGTCGCCTGCATGAATAAGCGATGGGGGAGATTTTAAAAACGCCGTTATGCTAAACTTTTCCTTATTTTCAAGCAGCTGGTTTGTAAGGACTGATTGCATGAATTGATCCCATCCTTTTGGCGTGAAATTCTCGGAAGCTGATTGAAGCTCACTTTGGTAATGATCGTGTGAGAATGTCATGGATGTGGTTATTGCCTTCTCAACCCACTTCCATTCCTCCTCGGTCATTCCAGATGGAGGCGGAACACGCACACGTTCAACAGCACGGGATTCTACGTCATAGGTTTGAAAGGGAGCAAGCTTGGCATCTACAACACCATTCAACTTTTCATCAAACCATTTTACTCGGACAGTATCCGCCGATACTTGCAAATCCAATATTTGTAATGGTCGCGTAGAATTCGGCGTTATTTTTTGATCGTTAAGGTGAATCTCCCAATCTGTTGGTGATTTATATATGATCTCTTTGAGCGTGATTGTGCGCGGAGCTTCATCCGCCGCTATGACATTCGAAGAAACAAGTAGAAGCAGAAGAAGCACTATATGTCGTATCAACGCCATTAAAGTCTCCAAATAATACCACTCTAAAACTTAATCATAAGACTCCGGAATTTCCTCTTCCTCCGGCTCTTCTGTTGCAGGCGGCGTGTCGGGGGTGGGTTCGGGTTTTTCGCCGGGGCAGGGGGCGAAGGTGCAGTTGGGGCCGGTGCGGCCAACGCCTGTGCCGTCGGGGCAGATCTTGGCGTCCATGGTGCACATCTGGCGGCCTTCGGGCGGGGGCGATGACGGGCCTTTTTCTTCGGGGCAGGAGGGGAATTCGCAATCGGGGCCGGTGCGCCCCACGCTTGACCCGTCGGCGCACATCTTCGCGTCCCTCGTGCAGGCGCGCACGGGTTCGGATGACGCGGCGCGGTCGGCACAAGCGGTGGTGGATATGAGGCAAACAAGGGCAAGGGCAAGGAATCGCGTCATCTAAATCTCCCGGAACATGATTAGGAAATTATACCGCGAAGAGGCCGAGCATGCAAAGGATCGGCAGAACGACCCAAAGAAGAATAGCTTCAAAGCTCACTGCAGCGCCGAGACCCTGCAGGTAAACGAGGCCGAGGCTATGGCTGGCCGTCTCCGTCGCGCTTTGCTGGCCGAAGGGCGCGATGGCCGCTTTCACGGTATTGCCGTCCTGCAGCTGTTTCATGGCAACCTGATTTTTATACTGGATCAGTTGCAGGTATTTATCTGCTTCACGTTCGCCGCCCTTGGAGGCAACGAGGAACCAGTCGAGTGCCTTCGCCTGGCTTTTCGCAACGCCAGTGCCGGTGTAATAGGCTTTGCCCAGCAAGAACTGTGCTTTTGAATCGCCCTGAAGCGCGGCCTTGCCATACCATTTCGCAGCCTGAGCATGATCCTGCTGCAGGCCGAGGCCTTGGGAATACATCGTGGCAAGGCTGTACTGCCCGAATGCGTCCCCCTGTTCGGCGGCGCGGCGGAACCAGTTGGAGGCATGTTTGTAATTTTGTTCAACGCCACGGCCTTCGGCATAGATGACGGCCAGATGGTTTTGCGAAAGCGCATCGCCCCGCTCGGCTGAAGCCTGCAGGGCGGCGAGATCGGGGGTGACATAGACAGATTGTGTGGCATGGGCCGGTGCAGCGACCAGAGCCGCGCAGAGCGTAAGTGCCATCATAATTTGTCTAAACATTTGCCAACCCATTTCTCTCACACCATTACATTTTAGGCATGAGGCCTAACCATAATCTAATCAATTTTAGGCAGTTTTTAGGCATCTCAGTTTTCAGGCGCTAAGCCTTGAAAAGGCGTGATTTCTTTGCGCAGGCAATGTGGTAACTGCATACCGCTAATGATCGTGATGATATCTGCGTTCCACGACTCGGGATAATGGGTGGCGGACTGTTATACCGCCATCGTGGTGGCAGGGGCGGTTGACTGGATCTTGCTGAGGCAGATCACCTTGTTGCGTCCGCTTTCCTTGGCATGACGAAGCGCGGTTTCGGCGGCGCGCAGCATGTCGTCTGAATTCTTGTGATGGGCCTGAATTTCGGCAACGCCCACGCAGACGCGCAGCATGATCATATGTTCCTTAACCGCGAAATGTGTTTCCTCGACGGCAACGCGCAGCTTTTCAGCCACCAGTGAAGCGCGGTATTCGTCGGTTGCGGGCAGGAAAATTGCGAATTCCTGACCCGCCACGCGGCCCATCACGTCGGAATTGCGCAAGACTTGGCCCAGCGTCGCTGCAACCGCCTTGATCGCGCCATCGCCCGCCGCGCGGCCATGCTGGTCGTTGATTTTCTGCAGTTCATCAATATCAATCGCCAGCACGGCGAGTTCCTGCTTGTGACGCTTCGCGCCGCTGATCAGCATCGCAGTCACCTTGAACAGCATGACTCGGTTATAAAGCCCCGTCAGCGTGTCTGTGGCGGCCACATGGTCGATATGTTCCAGCAGTGTCTTGATATACTGCGCAGCGGGCTTGAACATGCCTGCCGACAAATATGCCGCCAGCAGCAGCGCAAGGGAGGTCAACCCGTACACGCCGTAGCTCATCAGGTTTATTTCTTTTTGTTTTGCCTGTGTGAAGGCCTCGACATCCTTGAACCAGTTTTCGGGCAGATCCTTCATCGCCATTGTGGAGATTTCGGCGACACGCTGCGACGCATTTTCGTCATTCGGCGATGTGGCGTAACCGAAGGCCGCATTCGCAATGCCGCGCATCGCGTTCAGACCGGCTGTCTGCAACGCGCCGGCTTCCTTCATGGAGGCTTCGCCCAGCACGGGCAGGAAACGCGCGGCAATCATGTCGTTCTGCTGCAGGATCAGCGCAGCTTTTTCTTTCAGGAAATTGAGCGTTGTATCTTCATGATCGGACTGATGCTGCGCGGTCAGCATGGCGACAGTTTGTGCCGCGCCGAATTGCTGTTCTGCCGCGCTGATGGTTTGCATCAGAAACTTCTGCTTGCTGTCGGCCAAATAATGCAGCCCTGCCGCAGCCAGCGCGAAAGCCATCAGCACCAATGTCAGCATATTGTATGTGCTGCTCGCCTGATCGGCGTCGAAAGAAGATTTGCTCATGAAATTTGCCTAAGGAAATGTCCAGAGCAAAGCTTACGACAAGAAGCGTGAATTTAGAATTACGATTTCAAGGGGTTATAGAAAAGGCGGCAGGGGGGGGGGATAAATGGTGGACGCGATAGGGATTGAACCTATGACCCCACCCGTGTGAAGGGTGTGCTCTTCCGCTGAGCTACGCGTCCATCGGTAGAAAGTGGTGCCCGGAGCCGGATTTGAACCAGCGACACGTAGATTTTCAATCTACTGCTCTACCAACTGAGCTATCCGGGCGCGCCGTTATTACAGCAAAACGGTTTATATCGCAGGCGGCAGGCTTATGTCCAGAGTTTTTTAACCCTTTCATAATACGGGGAAATTTCCGGTGTTTCAGACTTGCTTTGACGCTTTGCAGCACGATATCATATAATGAAATCAGGCCGGATCATGATTGACCGGCACCTGAGGCGCGTTTTTAAACTTTTGGAATACCGGGCTTGATCATGAGACAAGTACCAAACAAATACCTGATCATCGGCAATGGCCGCCTTGCGCGGCATCTCTGCCATTATTTTTCCCTGCTCAAAATCAAAGACTATTCCAAATGGGATCGCTCGCAGCCGCTGGCGCGATTGCACGAACTTGCTACAAGTGCGACACACATCCTGCTGGCGATCAAGGACAGCGCGATCGAGCCGTTCATTGATGAACACCTCGCCGATATCGCGCCTTGCGACCATATCGTCATCCTCAATACCGCTTTCGAGGCCGTCAAAAAATCCCGCACCGCCGAGAGCGTGAAGGGTATTGAAACCGCGATCAAATCTTTCGACGAAGCGCATCCGCAGTTGAACGCCGCCGGCCGCCGTCAGGTTGCGGGGCTGTTGAAAATTATTGATGCCCTGCGCGTGGCCGTGAAGGCGGGCGATGAAGTTGCCGCCGCCGCACGCATCAAGGAACTGGGGCAGGGGCTTCACACGGTGAAGACATCGCTGCCGATGGCGACCAAGGTGCATTTCTCCGGCAGTCTTGTGACCAAGAAAGCATGGGGCGCGCATCCGCTGATGACGTTTGGCGCGCAGGTTTACACGCTAGACAAATACCTCGCCATTCCGTTTGTCGTGGATGAAAAAGCGCCGCCGTTCCGCGAGCTGCTGCCCGGCATCCACAACCAGCATGTGCGCCTGAGCGCACAGCAAAAGGCGAAATACCATGCAGCCTGCGTGATGGCGGGGAATTTTTCCTGCATCCTGTGGCAGAAACTGTTCGATACGCTGCAGGGCGAATTCGGCTTTCCGCCGAACATTGCCGACATGTACCTGAAACAGCAGACCGAGAATTTACTGAGTGACTACAAAACCGCGCTGACGGGCCCGCTTGTCCGCGGCGACAAGGAAACGATCGAGAAAAACCTGAAGGCTCTCTCGGGCGACCCGTTCAAGGCCGTTTATGAGTCCTTCGTCAAAGCATACGCATCTTCACAACATAAGTTACGGGAGAAGGCATCATGATGAACATTTTCGACTTCAACAAAAAGAAAGCCGCCGGCGAAAAACTGACGATGGTGACGTGTTACGATTACACGTCGGCGCAGCTGGTTGATAAATCGGAAATCGACTGTATTCTGGTGGGCGATAGCCTTGCCATGACCATGCACGGCTTTCCGTCCACCGTGCATGCGACTGTCGACATGATGGCGATGCATACCGCTGCCGTCGCGCGCGGTGCGAAGAATAAATTCATCGTGGGCGACCTGCCATTCCTCGCCTACCGCAAATCACTCACCGAAAACGTCAATGCCGTGCAGGCGATCATGCAGGCGGGCGCCCATGCCGTGAAGCTGGAAGGCGCATCGGGCAATACCGGCTTCATCCAGCACCTCGCGGATTCGGGCGTACCGGTCATGGGCCATATCGGCCTGACGCCGCAATTCGTCCACCTGCTGGGCGGGTATCATGTGCAGGGCAAGACCGATGAAAGCGCAAAGCGTTTGATGGAGGAGGCCTATGCCTTGCAACAGGCGGGCTGCTTCTCCCTCGTGCTCGAATGCGTGCCGACGGAACTCGCGACGCAGATCACCAAGGAATTGAAGATCGCCACCATCGGCATCGGCGCAGGCCCGAACACGGACGGTCAGGTTCTGGTGTTCCAGGACCTTCTCGGCCTCAACACCGATTTCAAGCCGAAATTCGTCAAGAAGTTCATGAACGGCGCAGACCTTGTCACCGCCGCGCTGGATGATTACCACAACGCTGTCACCACAGGAGCATTCCCCGATGCCGAGCATAGTTTCGGATCCAAGAAGCTGGCAAAAACAGCGTAAGGAATTAAGCGGCACTCTCGGCTTCGTGCCGACGATGGGCAACCTGCACGAGGGGCATATTGATTTATGCCGCCGCGCGAAGGCGGAGAACGATCATGTGCTGGTCAGCCTGTTCGTCAACCCGACGCAGTTCAACCAGCGCGCCGACTACGAGAAATATGCGCGCACCTTCGATGCCGACGTAAAACTGCTGGGCGAAGCGGATGTGGATTTCGTGTTGTATCCCGATGAACCCGCAATGTATCCCGACAAATATGACCTGCAGGTGATCGAGAAAACGGTATCGAAAGAACTGGAAGGTGAATTTCGCCCCGGCCATTTCGAAGGCATGCTGACGGTTGTGCTGAAACTCCTCAACATCGCGCAGGCCGACCGCGCGTATTTCGGGGAGAAAGATTTCCAGCAATTAACCTTGGTTCGCAAAATGACCGAGGCGTTTTTTATCCCGACCGTAATTGTGCCATGCCCGACCATCCGGCAGGAAGACGGCCTAGCGCTGTCGTCCCGCAACGGACGCCTGACGCCCGAACAGCGCAAGCAGGCGGTCGAAATCTCCCGACTTCTGAAAAGCAGCCTCAGCGACGACGAAATCATGAAAAAGCTGGCCGAAGCGGGCTTTCGCCCTGAATACGTTGCCACAAAATGGGGCCGCCGCCTCGCCGCCGCCTGGCTCGGCGATGTACGCCTTATTGACAACGTGCCCCTGTCCGAGGTTAAAAAGGACAGGGCAGCTTAAACGGAGTTCAAGAAAATGTTGTTATGTCTCGACGTCGGCAACACCCATATCGTCGGCGCGCTATTTGACGACAAGAAACTTGCGCTGCGGTTCAGGTACGCCACGCACCAGTTGGGCACTGCCGACCAGTTCGGCATCTTCCTGCGCAACATGCTGGAAACGAACGGCATCGCGCATGAGAAAATCAAGGTAGCGGCGCTCTGCTCCGTCGTACCCAGCTGCAATTTCACCATCCGCCATGCCTTCATCACCTATTTTCCCAAGGCCGAATATTTCGTGTTGCAGGCGGGCGTGAAGACCGGCATCAACATCAAATACAAAAACCCCACCGAAGTAGGCGCGGACCTGATCGCGGGCGCGATTGGCGCGGTCGATGCCTTCCCGAACAAAAACTGCATCATCGCCGACCTCGGCACTGCCACCACGCTGATCGCGGTCACCAAAAAAGCCGATTTCCTCGGCGGCGTGATCATGCCCGGCATGCGCCTGTCGATGGAGGCGCTGAAATCCAACACCGCGAAACTGATGGAAGTGGATATCGAGGAACCGAACACCTATCTCGGCCAGTCCACGCGCGAATGCATCCAGCGGGGCCTTTACTTCGGCCATCTGGGCGGCTTGCGCGAAATCGTCGGCGGCTATAAAAAAGAACTCTTCGCCGGCGAGGAAGTCGTCGTGATCGGCACGGGCGGATTCTCGCAGCTATTCAAGGACCAGAAAATCTTCGACGCTATCCTGCCCGACATCGTGTCGCAGGGTATCCGCATCGCCTATGAAAACTCCAAAGCGGCAGCGGCAAAATTGGCGGGATAAATTTGGCTGTCCCCTACCCAAAATTAATAATCACCCTATAAACTGACAGTCGCCCGCGAATGCCTCGTGGTTGACATAAACATACATGGAGTTTTTCCTTATGAAGCGTATTCTTTTTGCGACCGCCGCGGTCGTCATGTTCGCGATGCCGGTTGCTGCACAGGCGGCTGAAACCTACAACTTCGACCCCAACCACACCAACATCAACTGGAACGCGAACCATTTCGGTTTCTCGAACCCCTCCGGTCGTTTCGGCCTGAAGGAAGGCACTCTTGTGCTGGATGACGCCGCACCCGCAAACAGCAGCGTCAACGTGACGATCGACGTGACGGGCCTCGTGACGGGCATTCCGAAATTCGACGAGCATCTGAAATCTGCAGACTTCCTCGACGCCGAAAAATTCCCCGAAGCAACCTTTAAAAGCACCAATGTCGAAACCGGCGCGGACAACACCGCAAAAGTCACCGGCGACCTGACGCTGCATGGCGTGACCAAGCCGGTCGTGCTGGATGTGAAGCTGAACAAGCAGGGCGAGAACCCGATGAGCAAGATCAAGTCAGTCGGTTTCTCCGGCAAGACGGTCATCAAGCGCTCGGAGTTCGGCATCGACAAATATGTGCCGAACGTGTCTGACGAAGTCACCATCGCAATCGAAGCTGAAGCAGGCTTGAAATAAAATGAAAATCGCGGTCATTGGCGCTACCGGAAATATCGGGTCTAAAATTATGGCGGAGGCGCTGGAGCGCGGCCATGACGTGACGGCCATTGCCCGCGATACGTCGAAACTTCCCGGCCATCCGCGGCTAGCCACGAAAAATGGCGATGCTGCGGATAGCGCCGGTCTTGCGTCGCTGGTGCATGGCCATGAAGCCGTCATCAGTTCGTTGCCGTTCCTGAACATCGATCCTGCGGTGCTGTGCGCTGGCCTGAAAAAAGCGGGCATCAAACGCCTGCTTGTCGTGGGCGGGGCAGGGAGCCTCAACGCGCCGGGCGGTGGCGGCCAACTGGTCGATGCGCCCGATTTCCCTGCAGCGTGGAAAGATATCGCGATCAAGGGACGCGATTTCCTCAACCACCTTAAAACCGAACCGACGCTGGAATGGACGTTCCTCTCGCCCTCCGCAATGATCGCACCGGGGGCGCGCACCGGCACGTTCCGCACGGGCAAGGATGACCTGTTGGTCGACGCGACCGGCAACAGCCACATCAGCCAGGAAGACTACGCGATCGCCATGCTGGACGAGGTTGAAGAACCCCGCCACATTCGCGCGCGCTTCACCGTCGGCTATTAATCCTGTTTGGATTCAAGATCTTGCGCCGCTTGTTATGCGGCGATGCACCATAATTGTTGAAGTCACGCATATATTAAGCTAATATAATAATAAGCATGCTTATTATTGTGAGAATCAACAATGTCGTGTTCTGACCCCACTGTCGAAAATCTTGGCTTCCTGTTGCAGGACGTGGCGCGCCTGATGCGCACCGATTTCAATCGCCGTGTGCAGGAACTGGATCTGACGCAGGCGCAATGGCGCGCGCTGCTGAATTTGTCGCGGAATCCCGGCATGCGCCAATGCCATCTGGCTGATGCGCTGGAAACGCAGGCGATCAGCGCCACGCGCCTGATCGACCGCATGCAGGCCGCAGGCTGGGTGGAACGCCGCGCCGATCCCGGCGACCGCCGCGCAACGCAGCTGTTCCTGACCGAACAGGCGGAGCCCACGTTAAAGACGCTCAAGAAACATGGCGCGGATACTCGCGCTGGCGCGCTCACCGATATCAGCGCAGATGAACAGGAACAATTCCTCAAAATACTTCTTAAAATGCGCGCCAACATGCTCGCGCAGGAAGAAACCAAAGCCAGAGTCGCAGGAGAGAAACAATGACCGCGGAAAAGAAAAAGACATTACGTCGCTTTTTGATGACGATCGGGTTGATCTTGGTCGCTGCTGTGTCGGGCGTCACTTATGCCTTTTCAGGACGGTTCATGTCGACCGACAATTCCTATGTGAAGGCGAACAAGATTTCCGTCGCTCCCCAAGTGACTGGCGCCGTTGTCGCCGTGACCGCGAAAGACCATCAGGCCGTCAAGAAGGGCGATGTGCTGTTCACCATAGACCCCGCATCCTTCCGCATTGAACTCGACAAGGCGCAATCGAACCTCGCCGTCGTGCGCACCGAGATTGAAGAGCTGAAGGCAACCGCGCGCCAGAAGCAGGAAGAACTGAAAAGCTCGCAAGCCGACAAATCGCTGGCAGATACATTATATAACCGCCGCACCGGACCACATATGAAGGGCGCGGTGTCGGAAGAAAGCGTTGACGAAGCCGGCCATGACCGCGCTGTAGCTGTCGCCAAAATCGCACAGCTGCAGCAGGAATATGCCGCAACCGTTGCACGCCTTGACGGCAATGTCGATGTAAATCCAGAAGACCACCCGATGTATAAATCGGCAAAATCCATGCTGGAAACAGCGCAGTTAAACTTTGACCGTACGACCGTGCGCGCCCCCGCAGACGGCATCACCGGCGACCTGCCGCGCGTGGGTGATTACCTGCCCGCAGGCGTGCCCGCCGTGAGCGTCGTCGAGAACAAGGGCATGTGGATCGAGGCAAATTTCAAGGAAACGGAACTCACCAATATCCGTGCAGGACAAAAAGCGACCGTGAGAATCGACACCTATCCCGGCCGTGAATGGACGGGCGTGGTCAGCAGCATCGCACCCGCTACCGGCGCCGAATTCTCGGTTCTGCCCGCGCAGAACGCAACGGGAAACTGGGTGAAGGTCGTACAGCGCATTACTGTGCGTGTAGAGCCCACACATCGTGAAGATGATCCGCCGTTGCAAACTGGCATGAGCGCAGAAGTGACGATTGATACCGGCAGCTACCCGCATCTTGCGAAACCGAAAATGGCGGCGGCGGAGTAATCATTCATGAGCGCGCATGATAGCGACAAGCCAGAAGGCCCATGGGTGGATGTCCCGCATAAAGGGTTTATCACTCTTTCTGTCATGCTGGCGACCATCATGCAGGCGCTCGACACCACCATCGCAAACGTCGCGTTGCCGCATATGCAGGGCGAATTGTCGGCGACGCAGGATCAGATTTCATGGGTTCTGACGTCATATATCATCGCGGCCGCCGTGATGACCGCGCCATCGGGCGTACTGGCCGCAAAAATAGGGCGGCGCAAATTGTTCCTGATCGCTGTCATCGGCTTCACGATCACATCCGTCCTCTGCGGTATCGCGACAAACCTGCCGGAAATGGTCGTTTTCCGGCTATTGCAGGGTATTTTCGGCGCGAGTCTGGTGCCGCTGTCGCAGGCTGTCCTTCTGGATATCAACCCCAAAGAACGTCATGCGCAGGCCATGGCTGTTTGGGGGGTCGGAGTGATGCTGGGCCCGATTTTAGGCCCGACCCTTGGAGGCTGGATCACCGAAAACTTCCATTGGCGCTGGGTGTTCTTTATTAACCTGCCCATCGGTATTCTAGCGGGTTTCGGTATCTATGCCTTCATGAAGGAAACAGTGATTGATAAATTGCGCAAGTTCGATTTTTTCGGCTTTGCGCTGCTCAGCCTTTTCTTGTGCAGCATGCAGCTGGCGCTCGACCGTGGCGAGAGCAAGGACTGGTTTTCATCGACCGAAATTATTATCGAGAGCGCCATGGCTGGGACAGCTTTTTATCTGTTCATGGTGCATATCCTGACAGCAGATAGACCCTTCATCGAACCAGCTATGTTCAGGGACCGCAATTATTCCTTCAGTCTTGTTTTCATGTTTGTAATGGGAGTCATTATGTTGGCGACGATGGCGCTGCTGCCGCCGTTTCTGGAAGGCTTGATGGGTTATCCCGTTGTCACGACCGGCATTATCCTGGCACCCCGCGGAATTGGTACGATGGCATCCATGATGCTGGCGGGAAAATTGGTGGGCAAGGTGGATGTACGGTATATGCTTGCCTTCGGTCTTTCCTGCATGGCGTATTCGCTGTGGCAGATGAGCCAGTTCAACCTAGAAATTTCGCAGGCGATGCTGGTGGAAACCGGCCTGCTGCAGGGTTTCGGCATGGGTTTCGTCTTCGTACCGTTGACGGCGGTTGCCTATGCGACACTGCCCGGACATTACCGCAACGATGCTGCGGGGGTGTTCAGCCTTGTGCGCAATATCGGGTCGAGCGTCGGCATTTCGATCATGGTCGCGCTCCTGGCGCGAAATACGCAGATCAACCATATGGAGCTGGGCGAGCGGATCAATATTTTTAACCTGCCCAAGGTCCTGCTTGGCATCATGCCCGATATCCCCATCAACGCCTATTCCAAGGTCGCGATGGCGATGCTAAATGGTGAAGTCACGCGGCAGGCGGCGGCGATATCTTATATAAACGATTTCTATGCGCTGATGTTCGTGATCCTGAGTGTGATGGTTTTCCTCCCTTTTCTGAAGGTCGCTAAACGTGCGAACAAGGCACCTGTCAGCGCGGCGGAAATCCTCGAATAATCAGGCTTTAATTTTTTCGGCATACCCGGCCGTGCGCCGCTTGCGCGTGACTTCCAATATGCCAAGGCGCGTAAACCCATGTACCTGTGCGCGCGCGGGGTCCTGACTGAATGACGCTTCCGCAGCTTCGGCAATTTTTGACCGGGCAGGGCGATCAGCCATGTTTATAAAATCGATCAGGATAGCGCCGCTGATGTTGCGTAACCGACATTGGCGCGCACATTCTCCAACCGCTTCGGTATTTGCGGCAATGGCGCTGTCTGCACCGCCCTGATTGACGTCGATGATGGTGCAGGCATGAGTGGTATCAATGATGATTGAACCGCCGCCCGGTAATTCGACGCGACTGTCGGACAATTCGTTCAACTCGCCGTAAATATCATGGATATCAAACAGCTTCTGCATCGGCTTTTCAGGCTTGAACAGGCGCAGCCGTTTTGATGTCGCAAGGGGTGGATCGTATTTTTCACACCATTTAGCGATCATGTCGAACGCTGCACGGCCACCTGCATGGATATGGTTGAAACCGTTTGCGCCGAAATCGAACATGGCGCGGGCAAAGGCGTTGGGGCCGCCCTTGAGCAACGCGGGTTCCCTGCCGCTTTCGGCCTGTACACCCAGCAGCACCTGCCATTCGGCCAACAATTTTTGAGCTTCCTCGGTCAAAATCGCAATGTCTTCGCTATCGGCATGGTCATGCAGGATCCAGCCGCCCTTGGCCTGGAACGCCGCCGTCATGCTGAGCACATCGCCGCGCTCGATGCTGCGCGACATGGTGACCGGATTTGACATGGGGCAGTAAACAAGGTGATGACCCATGATATAAATCTGCGTGGTCAGGCGCGGGATTTTATGGTTTTCGTGAGGCGAAGAGTTTTTTGCCTCGGCCTTCACCTGCACGATCAGCATCTGGCCGTTCTTCACAAGGTCGGTCAGGCCACTGCGGCTTTCCGAATGGTCGCCGCCCGGCAAATAGATATGCTTCGCCGGCAAAAACCCCGTCTGCCCGTTGCCGAGGTCGATGATGGCGCAATCCAGTTTCTTGTCGAGCTTGATGACGCGGCCGAGGAAGATCGTGCCCCAGCCGCAGGCCTTGTTCAGGGAATCCACATAAAGATCGTTGATCGCCGTCTTTTTGATGACGGCGGCGTGCATGCGGCCTTCGATTTCATCGACGAATAATTCAAGCCCGCTCATATCCGGCATCCTTCAACATGGCATGAGTTTCGGACAACGGCAGCCCCACGATATTGCTGTAGGAACCGCTGATGAAGGGAATCAGTGCGGCGGCGTGGCCCTGAATGGCATAGCCGCCCGCCTTGCCTTTCCATTCACCTCTATTGATATAGTGCGCAACTTCCGCTTCGGAAAGGCGCTTGAATTTCACAACGGAAACAACCAGTTTGGTCTTCTGCTTGCCCGCCGCATTCACGATGGAAACGCCCGTTAGCACGCTGTGGCGGCGGCCGGACAGCAGTTCCAGGCACTTGCGCGTCTCGTCTTCGGTTTCGGTTTTCGGCAGGATACGGCGGCCGACGCCGACAACGGTATCCGCAGCCAGAATGATCGCACCCGGATTTTCAGCCGCGATTTTTTTCGCCTTCGCCGATGCAATGCGCACGGCGTAGGGTGCCGGAAGTTCCAGCTTCAGCGGAGATTCATCGATATCCGCAGGTGCAACACGATCAGGCGCGATGCCAAGCTGCTTCAGCAGCTCAAGCCGACGCGGCGAGGCGGACGCGAGGATCAGCATTATTTGTGACGGAAAGTGATGCGGCCTTTGGTCAGGTCGTACGGCGTCATTTCAACCGTGACACGGTCGCCTTCCAGGATGCGGATTTTGTTTTTGCGCATTTTGCCGGAGCTATGGCCCAAAATGATGTGGCCGTTGTCGAGCTTTACACGGAACATCGCGTTCGGAAGGAGTTCCGAAACGATGCCTTCAAAGCTCATCAAGTCTTCTTTTTCTGACATTATTCCTCAGGTGATATTTGTGGTGCTGCGAATGTGTAGCACATATAAAAGGGTAAATAAACGCCTTGCCGTCAATTTGTCCACAATTACTTTGTTTTCAAGGGCTTCGGCCAGTGTTTCGGCCCCTTCGTTGTGGATTCCCCGCCTGCCCATATCGATTGCCTCGAGTCTGTGCATCTCGCCTTCCTTGGCGGCTTTATAGAAACTATCGCAGATCATCACATAGTCGCGGATCAGCGGCTTCAGGGAATTGAGTGGGAGGGGGATTTCTTCGCGCTTGCCGCTGGCGGTGCAGTTCACATCCATCAGCAGCCGTTCGCCCTGCAGCGACAAATGCAATTTATAGGGGCCGTCGCAGTCTTTTACCGCGAAGGCGTTTTCTTCCAGCAGATCGGAAATCGCGCGGTGGCGCTCTACTTCGATTTCGGCCGAGCGCGTGCCAATGGTTTCGTTGTCGAGCTTCAGCTCGATGATGCGGCTCACGCCGCTTCTTCCTTGTCGGCCATCCGCTCCAGCTTCGCGCCGACTTTCGTCAGCTTGCCCACGAGGTCTTCATAACCCCGGTCAAGGTGATAGATGCGGCTGACCGACGTATGGCCATCCGCCACCAATCCCGCGAGAATAAGCGAGACCGAAGCGCGCAGGTCGGTCGCCATCACGGGCGCACCTTTCAGCTTGGCAACGCCGCGCACAAGGGCGGAAGAACCATGCACGGTAATATCCGCGCTCATGCGCGCCAGTTCCGGCACATGCATAAAGCGGTTTTCGAAAATCGTTTCAGTGATCATGCCCGCACCCTCGGCAACGGTCAGCATCGACATCATTTGTGCCTGCAGGTCGGTTGGAAAGCCGGGATAGGGTTCGGTCATGATATCGAATCCGCGGAGACGGTCGCGCTTGCGTTCCACCGTCACATCGGTGCCAGAGGAAAGAATTTCCACGCCCGCCTTGTGAAAAGGCTCGGTCAGGTATTCCAGATGCTCCATTTCGCAGTGTTTCAGCGTGATTTTTCCGCCGGTCATTGCGGCTGCAACGGCAAAGGTGCCCGCCTCAATACGGTCTGCGATGACGCTGTGTTCGGTGCCGCGTAAGTATTGCTTGCCCTGAATGGTGATGCGGTCGGTGCCGAGCCCCTCGATCTCCGCGCCCATTTTAATCAGGCATTCGCCGAGGTCGACAATTTCCGGTTCGCGTGCGGCGTTGGTCAGCACGGTCGTGCCTTTCGCCAGGGTCGCCGCCATCATCAGGTTTTCAGTCGCGCCAACGGACACTTTGGTAAAGTGTACATGTGCGCCCACCAAACCGTTCGGCGCTTTCGCAAGGATGTAACCTTCGTTCAATTCGATTTCCGCGCCGAGGCGTTTCAGGCCCTCGATATGCAGGTCAACAGGGCGCGTGCCGATTGCGCAGCCGCCTGGCAGGGACACCTTAGCGATGCCCATGCGCGCAACGAGAGGGCCGAGCACAAGGATGCTCGCGCGCATCTTGCGTACAAATTCGTACGGCGCTTCAGTCGACGCGATTTTTGCGCCATGCAGCGCGAGTTTTTTTGTGCGGCCGTCATATTTCGCCGATACGCCCAACTCCACCAGCAATTCGTTGAGTGACAACACGTCCTGCAACTCGGGCACGCGGTTGAGGATCAGGGGCTGGTCGGTCAGGATGCTGGCCACCATCAACGGCAGCGCCGCATTTTTTGCCCCGCTAATTTCGATGTCGCCGTTCAACTGCCGGCCGCCGGTGATACGAATTCTGCCCATGATCGTCCTGTTTTATATCGTGTGAAATCCTATCCGCAGTTTTCTCATATTCATGTGCAGATATTCAACAGAACTTAAGGCATTATTGTGAAATTATATTTACATAACCTACAATCGCTCAATTAAGGCTTCGGTGCGCGTTTGTCCTGCAGGAATTTCTTGAAATCGGTGCGGGTGAGAGTGGCGGGCATATGGACGACGCCGGCGCGTTGTTCCATGTCGGGCAGCAGTTTCTGGGCTTCCTTCACAAGGATTGAATCGCTGCCATAGTGCGCGGCATTGACCACAATGCCGTGCACGATGTTATAGGCTTCGGTCGCCTGCATTTTGGTGTTCGACATTGTAACGACGCCCTGCACCCATTCGTTTTTGGCAAATTCGGCCAGTATCATGTCGCCGCGTGCCGCCGCGACATCTGCCATCCAACCCATTTGGCGGGTGTAATAATCGCTGCTGTTTACCTTGTGGTTTTTGTCGAGCGCGTTTTTCCAGATGCTAACGGTTTCCGTCACACGCGGATCGCCCGCCGGATAATATTTCAAAAGGGCAATCGCGCTATTGTAATGCAGATATGACGACCGTGCATCGCCGCCCCCCAGTTCGGCGCGAACAAGGTTCAGGAGCGTATCCGATGCGCGTGCGGCAAGGTCTGCATCCTTCGTGTCGTCCTTGATAGCGGGAAAGAAAATTTCTTCACTGACAAGGCGTGCGAGATCGCTCGGTGTTTTATTGCTGGGCGTACGACCGGCATCAATCATCGCCAGCACTTCGAATGCGGCATCTCGGCTTTCTCCGGCGATGTGGGTATTGTGGCGGCGTTGTATGAGACCGTGATACATGTCAAAGCCTGCATTTTTATCGGCCAGTTCCGAAGCTGCTTCCAGATATATGCGCGCGGCAACCTGCTCGGCGGCGGCATTCATGCCTTCGCCGTTGCTGAATACTTTCCATGCGATATCGGCTTTCTTTTTCGCGTCATATTCGCCGTGATGCGCCTCAAGGATATGGGCGAGCGTCGTGATGACGATTGATGCGCTGTCGCGGTCCTTGTCCTTGAAACTGAAATACGCGCCGTTCACGACGGCCATCATCTGCTCCAGCACCATAGCGGGCTGCGCGTCTTTCAATTCCGACAGTTTGCCCAGCGCGGCGGCGCGGAAGGCCCTGCTCTTCACATTGTCGATATTGAACGTGACCTTGTTTTCAAAATCATCCATCGGCGTCAGAGCATCAACAAGGCGCGACCAGCGGGACAGGGCGAGGGGCGACAGCGGGTGCCCTTCCTCCATGTTGCGCGCACCGGAGGTTAGGTAGCTGAGCGCGGAATCAGGCGCGCGCGTAACTTCAGCGGCCAACAGCGCATCCCATTTGTCGAGCATTACTGCGACGAGGGCGGGCGAGGGTTTCTCACCCAGCAATTCATGGATCAGGTACAGCCCGTGCTGCGCGCCTAGTTTATCGGCGGCAAAATTCAAGGTGTCGGCCACCACATCTTCGACATCCGCATTGCCGGAAAATTTCAGCAATTCATTCAACGGGTTTTTAATGCCGTCATGGTAATTGCGGTTTGCAATCGCCTGGCCCAGCTTGCCGTAGATAATTTCGAGGTTGAAATCGTCTTTCATGGAAATGCTCCGCTTAAGAATGATAGCGGAGCATATAGCACGCACAAAATGATTATGTCAATAGATGGTTAGCCCGTCGCATCCAGCTGTTCTTTCAGCTTCAAGACGTCCATCTGGCCTTCAGTATAAAGCGGCATCAATTCGGTGAATTGCTTCAGAGACGCGAAATGCACGGCAGCGCTTGTCTTATGTCCGCCGCCCTTCACGCCCTGATTGAGGCAGAGGATTTCCGCGATCTGCGCGGCATCGGGGTCGCCATCCGATCGTATGCTCATGGTGACCGTGCCGTTGCCCTGCACATACCAAGCGAAGGCCATGCCCATGCCTGTGCGGTCGCCCTGTTCGCGGAGGTAATCGGAAATATGGCGGCCGAAATTCTGCACATCGGCGTTGATGGCCGGCACCCAGATCGTGGTTTCCCTGCCTTCGTCACGCACGACAATGCGCGTGTACATCACGTTGTCATTCAGCTTGGCGATGCGGTTATGCTGGTCGGCCAGAATGCTTTTGCCGGCTGCGATCATGTCGTCGAGTCCCAGCTGCTGTAATTCGCTGAATGCCTGAAACGCGTCGCCGACGCTGCGAAGGCCTTTTGAATCAATCATGGCTGCGGCGGCAAGATCATTCTCCGCCGTGATATCGCGCGATAAATCCATCTTTTCGATCATCTTTAAAAAGACGGGTTTCTTCGCACCTTCCATCAATTTGTCCCAGACCATGCCGGATGCTGCGGGCGCGAGGCTATCGAAATGGAATTGCAGAGCAGGGGCGGCGGCATTTTCTGGCGCTTCGTAATTGTGTAGCGCTTCGGCGGCGGATTTATGATGGTCAATGATCGTGACAGCTTTCAGCAAGTCACCCGACATCAATTCATCCAGCAACGGGCGCGATGGCGCGACATCGACAAAGAACAGTTCGGCATTTTTGGTCAGTTCTTTGCGGATCATTGTTTCCGCCTCGGGCGTGTCGTGATGGCCGAGCGGGATGTATGAAATATGTACGCCCACATCCGGCCCCCATTTCTGGTCGAATGCCCATGCCGATGCCAAGCCGTCGATACAGCTGGCATGATAGACGACGATCAGATGGCGGCGATGCGCAAGTTTCATATTTCGTATATTCATCAGTTAGTTAGTTAATGTCAATTCGTAGCCCATGCGCGGAATGGAGTCTTGACATTTGATATGGGAAATACCATGATATGGCAACTTTGGTTCCAATTGAAAGACACGAGAAACATGCTCGGCTGGACGCAAAAAGAAAAAGATTACGCCCTTTACAGCGCACTTGACGATTTCTCCGCCACTGCGCTGGAGAAAGCAATCAAATCCGGTGCGAATGTCAATAACGAGCGCTATCGCCCCGGCGTGCCGCTGTTCAAGGCCGTCGCGATGTATGGTGCCGAACAGGTATTGCTGGCATCCACCATGTTGCTGCAGGCAGGGGCATCGCCAAATATGTTTGACCGCGAAGGAGCGCAGTCCGTCATGCATGCTGCGGTCGATAATTCGCGCGGCGGCGTACCGCTGCTGAAAGCGCTGGTGGAGGCGGGCGGCGATATTCACCTGCCCGATCATCATGGCAGCGTGCCGCTGTTCCATGCCATCCGCCGCAAGTCGTGGGCTGTGGCTGAAAAGCTGGTCGATATGGGCGGCCACAAGGTACACACAAACAACTATAACCTGACGATTGCCGCACAGGCGATTGAAAACGATGCGCCGGTTGCGCTTCTGTCGCGCCTGTTTGAAACCGGCCTCGACGTGAATGCCACCAGCTATAACAGCCCGTCGCCGCTGGTGATGGCCGCCAAGAAAGGCAGTGCGCCATATATTAAAGTTTTGCTGAAACAGCACGGCATCATGCCCGACCTGCGCGACAGCGATGGCGCAACCGCGCTGCTGCACGCTGTCATATCTGGGCGGCAGGATGCCGTCGCCGCGCTGCTGGCGGGCAAGGCGTCGCCCGATATCACAACAACCAAGGGCATCACGCCGCTATCCTATGCGGCGCATGCGGGGCATCAGGAAATTCTTGAAATGCTGGTGAAGGCAGGCGCGTCGCTGGATGTTCCCGGCAGCGATGGCAAGACCGCGCTGGCCTATGCCGCCGGCAATGGCAGCATCCGCATGGTGATGACACTACTCAACGCAGCGCAGGAACAGGGCGTGACGTTGAACCTTTCGCCTGCACTGCATGTGGCGGCGGAAAAAGGCTATGGCCGCGTGCTGGAGCTGCTGATTAAGGCAGGCGCAGACGTGAACACCGCTGATGACGGCAACCGCACGCCGCTAATGAAGGCCGCTACCAGCGACAATACGGAATCGATTGAAATATTGCTCAAGGCGGGCGCGAAGCCCGAAACCGCCGATACGCACGGCATGAGCGCCTATGACCATGCGGTGGCGGGCGGCAAGACGAAAGCCAAAAGCTTTCTGGGCAAATATCGCGCCGAGGTGGTCGCGCCGGAACAAAAAGGCACAGCGTCTGCCGATGATTACCGCTTCACCCGCGTGAACGACCACAGCCTTGAGGTCCGCGAAGGCGAGGGGCTGACGATGACCTTCAATTTCTGGACGCAACAGGTAATCTTCCGCGACCTCGAACGTCCCGCGCCCGTCACTATCCAGAATTTTGACGATGTGCAACGCCAGGAAGCAATCGTCGAGGCGTATGAAAAACTGAAATCCCTCGGGGGCACTCCGCCTGAGCCGCGGGCCGCAACTTTACAAAAACGCCCTGTTGCCTTACGCGGCTGATAAGTTTCAACGCAAAAATGAATTGATCAGTGGATTGACGGCGGCGGGGTGTATTTCTTCGTGGCGGAATTGGCGGGATCATTCGCTGGGGTCAGGCCGGCGGCAACGGCCTGCGCAGCCTGCATATGACGCGCGAAATCGAACAGCGAGGGGAAGTGGATTGCGCCTGCGCCGTCATGCCCGCCGCCCGTCACGCCCATTGTCTTGCGCAGATTGGTGGCGATTTCGGAGGCATCGGGGTCGCCGTCGGTGCGGATGCTGGCGGTCACTGTGCCATTTTTCTGCAGGAACCATGCGAAGGACACATCCGCGCCTTGCGCTTTTGCTGACTCTATCAGGCGGGCGGAGATGTGGCGGCCAAACTGTTTTACGTCGGCATTTACCATCAATACTTTTTGCGGCGGTTGCCCCTCTACCAGCGGCAACGGCACGATATAGGAATTTTCCAGCACGCGCTTGATGCGCCTGTCCTGGTCGCGCACCATCGGTCGTCCCCGTTGCGCCATGTCATTGAATGTGATGGCGGCAAGCCCGCGCAGGGCGGAGAAAGCTTTCAATGGCGTTGAAATATCGCGCGTGTCGATCATCGCGGCGGCGGCAAAATCCTGCGGGCTCAGCAACCCGCGCGCATCGCCGTCCATCTTGTCGATCATGCCCAGCACGGCGGGCACAGGTTCATTCGGCATCAGTTTCTGCCAGACCATCAGCGCGGCGGACATGCGGCGTTCCTCTATCTGCACTTCCAGTTTCGGCTGGTCTCCGGTGACAACGGGGGGCGTGTAGCCCTTCAAATCCTTGGCCGCGCTTTCGTGATGGTCCATGATGCGGATCGATGCGGCCTTGGCCTTGCCGTCTTTATCGGGAGTCATCAGTTCATCAAGGAATTTCGGCGTGGGGGCGACGTCGACGAAATACACATTCGCATTTTCGGCGAGCGCGGCGCGGATTTTCTCCTGCGCCTTTTCAACATCGTGATGGGCGTAGGGAATATAGGTGACGTTCGCGTCCTTCACCTTGTCGATGCCGTTCGATTTCGCAACCGCCCACGCACATGCCGCGCCATCGATACAATCGGCGTGATAAACGACAACCAGCGGTGCGGCTTCGGGCGAGGCCATTGGAATCCCTTGCAAGATAGAAGAATTCTAGCATAGCCGATATTAACGCTGTCTTAATATGAAAATAATATTGCCATTATATATCAATGCTTTAATTCAAAATTCGAGCAATTTATTGACATAATAGACTGCTGCCAGCAGAATAGCTGAACCCGATCAGGAAGAGAGACATCACCATATGCCGCTCGAACAGAAATTCAGCAAAGCCGACAAGGGACGCAATAACGCGAAGAAAAACGCGTCTGGCGCAAAGCCGCTGAAGCCGTCGTTCAAGCGCCGCAGCCAGAATGCTGAACAGGAAGTCAAAGCCGCGTTCCAGAAATGGATTGCCGCCGTCAGCGCCGGCAACGCCGATGCCGTGACCGCGCTGTATGCGCCCGAGGCTGTGCTGCTGCCCACGCTGTCGCCCAAAGTGCATGACACGCCCGAACAGCGTACTGATTACTTCACCGCCTTTACCGCGCGCAAGGATTTGAAGGGCGAAGTGAATGAAAGCTATATCCGCGTGTTTCAGGACACCGCCGTCAACAGCGGCATGTATACTTTTTCTTATCAGGACGAAGCGGGCAGAACCCAATCCGTCCCCGCCCGTTTCAGCTTCGTCTACCGCCGCACGGATGACGGCTGGATGATCATCGACCACCATTCATCGGCGGCACCGAAAGACCAAATCGCCCTGACCCTCACCGTGCAGGACAACAAAGCACAACCGGCAGCAACGCGGCCGGATTTCAAGGCGGGTAACAGTTTCTAGGTTATTTCGTTGTCGTGTGGGTCTTGCGCCACTCGATCAATCTTTTTTCAACGGCATCAATTTCTTCATCCGTCAGGTGATGTCTCGCGTTATCACAGTCGCGGACGAAATCATCCTGCGTATCGTCGCCAGCCGTGCCGAGTGACAGCCAGAAATAGGCCTCATAGAAATTTCTCTTCACTCCGAATTCTTCGGAAAGGAAGTGCAGGTATATCTCGCCCAGATGGATTTGCGCCCATTTATATCCGCCTTCGGCGGATTTGATGTACCATTTCGTCGCTTCTGCTCTGTCGAAGGCTACGCTTTGACCGTTTGCGTGCATGCGCCCGACTTGGTATTCGGCGGGCGCATAGTTCTGCGCGGCGGATTTTTGGAACCAACGCATCGCTTCTGTATAATTGGCTCGCTCGGCATCTTTGCCGTAAAGGTAGAAATTCCCCAGCCTGTATTGCGCCTCGCGGTCGCCACCCTCGGCCTTTGCCAAGTCTCCGTCGGGGATTCCCATGGTGCGGATCTGTTTTTCGATTTGCGCCAGAAAATCACTGTTCGCAGCGATCATCTCGTCAACATCACGATAACCTGTCGCTTTTTCGAAATCTGATTTCTGCCAAAACACATATGTTGCCAGCTTGACGGTGCCAAAGCCCACAAGCGCAACAATTGCGACCACGCAAATAATGATGTATCCCGGCACATCTTTTAAACGGACGTCCATTTGGCCTGTCACAATAAAATCGTTATAAAAATCTATTCAGTTCTCAATCACATCTTCGGCAGCGTCACGCCCTTCTGCCCCATATATTTCCCGGCGCGGTCGGCGTAGGAGACTTCGCAGGTCGTGTCGCCTTTCAGGAACAGGAACTGGGCGATGCCTTCGTTCGCATAGACTTTGGCGGGCAGGGGGGTGGTGTTGGAAATCTCGAGCGTGACTTGGCCTTCCCATTCGGGTTCCAGCGGCGTGACGTTGACGATCAGCCCGCAGCGCGCATAGGTGCTTTTACCCAGACAAATGACCAGCACATCGCGCGGCACTTTGAATGTCTCTATCGTGCGGCACAGCACGAAGGAATTCGGCGGGATGATGCAGACATCGGTCTTGCGTGTGACGAAGCTTTGCGGATTGAACGCCTTGGGGTCGACGATCGCGTTATCGACGTTGGTGAAGATCATGAATTCATCCGACAGGCGGCAGTCGTAACCATACGAAGACAGGCCGTAGGAAATCACGCCCTCGCGCTTCATGCGTTCCTCGAACGGCGTGATCATGCTGTTGTTCAGCGACTGCTCGCGGATCCAGCTGTCGGGCATGATGGGCATTATTTCTTCTCCTGTTGGTCGCGCGCGCGGGACTGCGCCTTGCGCTTCAGCAAATTGTCACGCAACGCATCACCGCGGGCTTTTTTCATGCGCGGGCTGGGCAGCGGTTGCGAAGTGGGTTTGTCGTCCTTGGTCATATCGGGAAAGTAACGAAGCGGGGATGGTCGGGTCAAGGATTCGCGTGTTTTGCCATAACGCAGGGGTTTTATGCCGATTTTTCGACCTGTTTACGCAGGGCATCAAGGTCGGTCCGCAGTTTGGCCATTTCCTTGCGCAGGCTGAATTCACGCGCCGCACGCACCAGCATTTTCAGCAAGGCGCGTTTGTCGGTTTCCGGCGGGGATTTGTGGGCATAGGCAATCGCGTCCTGCCCGCGGCGGTCAAGCAGCGTGGGGTCGGTGTTGCATTCCAGCAAAACCTCGACGGTTTTCATCGCGCCCTCGCGCGCGGCCAGCATCAGGCATGTCATGCCATCAGATGCGGGTTTATCAAGGTCGATGCCGTTTTGATACGCAATCTCCAGCACGCCATAGCGTCCTGTCCATGCCAGCGCGTGGATGGGCGCAACAATTTTCGCCGCCAAATCTTCGCCGATGGTCGGGTCGGCGCCGTTCTTCAGCAGCATTTCAAGGATACGGTCGTGGCGATTCTGTTCGTAGGCAACTTGAAAAGCCGTTTGCGGCGGATTGTTCGGGCGGCGTTCGATGATGTTCGGGTCTGCCTTCGCCTTGAACAGCGTTTCGGCCGCGACGGGCATTAATTTGTCGTCCTTCATGCGCAGCACGGAATGCAGCGGCATACGGCCATTGGCCGATGGCTTGTTCGGGTCGGCCTGCGCGGCAATCAAGGCCTCCAGCGCGCGGTGTTCGCGCGGGTCGGTGGCGGCAATCAACAGCATGCTGTTGCCTTTTGAATCGCTGGCATTCACATCCGCGCCGCGCACAATCAGCGCGTTGATGGTGGGAACGTCGTTTTTCAGGATCGCCTGCACCATTTTTTCGGCCATGTCGGCGGGCGACAGCGTTTCGGGGGCGGCGGCGGGTTTGGTAACGGCAAATTTCGACATTACACGCGCCCCATGATCATCGACGCAATGCAGAGGATGGATGCCGCCAAGACAACGCCGAAGGTCATCAGCGCGCCGATGCGCCGCCCCGCGCCCAGCGCGTTCTTGCGGCTCATGCCATGCACATGGGCAAGGCGCGCTGCAACCAGCACGATGCACAGGGCATGGATGATCCATGACGGGCGCGCGATGATTTCGTTGAAGGCAATCAGCAGCAGCGCCATCGGCACATATTCGGTGAAGTTGCCCTGCATGCGGACGGCGATGTTCAGGTTTTTCTCCCCCCCGTCGCCGACCATGACCTCCAGCCGTGCCCGCATGGCCATGATGCGCCACGACAGTGCGACCAGCATCAGGCCGAGAAATCCGGCGTAAAAGGCGGTGATATGCGGAATGATCATGATAAATGCCCCGTGTTACCCATTTTTACCGCATGACGGGGGCAAAGGCGAGGGGCGAAATGCGCGGTTTGAAAATGTTCGCGTGGAGCATAATGGGGATTTAATCCTATAATAACACTAGGAATTATCCGGAGTTTTTGACGCCTGCGCCGAATCAACGTCTGATGGTGTTGTAAGCATGAAAAAACGAACTTACATCTTTAAAAACCCCACCCATCACAGAAAGGATACTGCATGAGCAATTGGCTCTCGCGTGCATTCGCGCGCATCACCGGACGTAAAGAGGCTCCTGAAGCCGCCAATTCGAATGAAACGAATGGCGGCATTTTTAATCGCAAATCGTCAAAATCTTCCGGCGGCAAACTGCCGTCACAGAAAAAACGAAAGGCGAGTTCGCCTGGCTATGGCTACGGCTCGCGCAGCTCCTCCAGCTCATCGACAGATACCAGCTATCCATTCATCATCGACACCGGATCAACGCATCACGGCCACGGTCACAGCCATGGCGACAGCGGCCACCACGACAGCGGAGGCTGGGGCGGCGGTGACAGCGGTGGTGGTGGCGATAGCGGCGGAGGTGGAGATGGCGGCGGGGGTGGTGGTGGCGATTAAGCCCACACCGGCCACATCCCGATAAAAGGAAGGGGCGACATGTTCGCCCCTTTATTTATTTAAGCGAATGAACTTATTCATATCTAAAAATATCCAACTCAAATAATTTACCTTCTTTGTCCAAAATCAGAGAAACGTTCAGTTTCACGCCAGTTTCATCAACTGTATCATAATTGCCTATATCATCGCCAAATCCGCGCTCTCCCCAAAATTTTCCTGCTATTACAAAATACAGTGCCCCTGTTCCGCTATCTGTCATTTCCTGTACTTCTAGAGTGTCCATTGAAAAATCGCGTTCAGATTTTCCGGCTTCACGTAGACATCCGCGCAATAGATTCTTTTCAAAGTCTGTCATAAGCCGTTTAGGCCCGAGTGGAGGATTATGCATTATTGTTCGCTCATCGACTTTGCGAAGGCGGGGAAATCCAGTGCGGTGTTCTGGTCGTGCACGATCTTCCACTGGCCGCCTTCCAGCTTGAAGACATAGGTCAGCCATGATTCCAGCGCGGGGCTTTCTGGCTTAGCCTGATAGGTGTATTTCACGACCGCCACCGCCATGTCTTCGCCGACAAC
>JBBRVE010000033.1:0-27262 GCA_038247245.1 Bdellovibrionales bacterium
GTCGACAGCATCTTCTCGCCGATCCGCCGCATTTCCTACAAAGTTGAAGACACCCGCGTCGGCCAGATCACCGACTACGACAAGCTGACCCTCGACGTTGAAACCAACGGCACGATCAAGCCGGAAGACGCCGTCGCATTCGCGGCGCGCATCCTGCAAGACCAGCTGCAGGTGTTCGTGAACTTCCAGGAGCCGACCTCTGTTGCCAAGGAAGAAGCGAAAGACGAACTGCCCTTCAGCCGCCACCTGCTCCGCAAAGTGGAAGAGCTGGAACTGTCCGTCCGTTCCGCAAACTGCCTGAAGAACGACAACATCGTTTACATCGGCGACCTCGTCCAGAAAACCGAAGCCGACATGCTGCGCACCCCGAACTTTGGCCGCAAGTCGCTCAACGAGATCAAGGAAGTGCTCACCAACATGGGCCTCCACCTCGGCATGAAGGTTGAAGGCTGGCCGCCCGAGAACATCGAAGACCTGGCGAAAAAACTCGAAGATCCGTTTTAACGCCTGATACCAAAGCCGGGGATTGTCCCCGCAAGCAATGCTGCTGAATACAGGGTATTGCTCATACTGATCCGCCTCGCGCGCGAGGCGACAACTTGAAGGAGACTGCACCATGCGTCATGGTAAATCCGGCCGTAAACTCGGCGTAAAGACCCAACACCGCCACGCTATGTTCGCCAACATGGCTGCGGCGCTCATCAAGCATGAGCAAATCGAGACCACCCTGCCCAAGGCAAAAGAACTGCGCGCCGTCGTTGACAAGCTGATCACGCTTGGCAAAAAAGGCGGCCTTGCGAACCGCCGCCTCGCGATGTCCCGCCTGCGCGACGAAACGCAAGTCAAGAAACTGTTCGACATCCTGGGCAAGCGTTATGCTGACCGCGCTGGCGGCTACACCCGCGTGCTGAAGGCAGGCTTCCGCCATGGCGACAACGCAGCTGTTGCGTTCATCGAACTGGTCGACCGCGACCGTTCGGCAAAAGGCAAAGACAGCGGCCAGCCTGAATCGGCATCCCCGATCGAGGCTCCCGTCGAAGCGAAAAAGCCCCGCGCCAAGAAAAAGGCATAAGCTGGCTAAAATGCTTCTGTTGAGCTATATAAAAAGGGCGGGGACCGAAGGGTTTCCCGCCCTTTTTACGTCCTTCTTTCAGGCCGCCTGAAGGCGCTTTTTAAAGGAGAAAGACCACATGTTCCGCTGTGTCGCAACCCTGTTCCTCGCCCTGCTTGCCACCCCCGCTTCGGCGGAACAGGCGCAGGTGCCGCAATCCGTCCAGCAGATGCAGCTGTCGTTCGCGCCCATCGTGAAACGCAGCAGCCCCGCCGTTGTCAACATCTTCACCAAACGTGTGGTGAAGGAACGCACGATGCTGACCCCCTTCATGAACGACCCGTTCTTCGGCCAGATGGGGCTTGGCCTGATGGGCCCGATGCGCGACCGCGTGGAAAGCGCGCTCGGCTCCGGCGTCATCGTGGATGCCTCGGGGCAGGTCGCCACCAACACCCATGTCATCAAAGGCGCATCCGAAATCCGCGTCGTGACGGCGGATGGCCGCGAATTCGATGCCGAAGTCGCCCTCAACGACGAAAAGACCGACCTTGCCATGCTGCGCATCAAGCCGCACGGCGCGCCCTTGCCCGTGCTGCCCCTTGGCGACAGCGACGCGATCGAAGTGGGTGATCTTGTGCTGGCGATCGGCAACCCCTTTGGCGTGGGGCAGACGGTCACCAGCGGCATTATTTCCGCGCTCAACCGCACCGGCATGGGCAAGACCGATTACGGCTATTTCATCCAGACCGATGCCGCCATCAACCCCGGCAATTCGGGCGGCGCACTGGTCGACATGCAGGGCCGCCTGATCGGCATCAACAGCATGATCTTCTCCCGCGATGGCGGGTCGCTTGGCATCGGCTTTGCCATCCCCGCCAGCATGGTCAAGGCCGTGATGTTCGCGGCCAGCCATGGCGGCAAAATCGTGCGCGCATGGGCAGGGTTGCAGGGGCAGCAAGTCACGCCCGACATGATCGACCATCTGGGGCTCGCGGGCGCGGGCGGCGCGCTGATCAACCGCGTCAACGGCATCGGCCCCGCCGCCAAGGCCGGCATCAAGATCGGCGACGTCATCACCGCCATCGACGGCCGCAGCATTCAGGACCCCGAAGCGCTGCGTTTCCGCCTTGCCACCGTCGCCATCGGCACACCCGTGAAAATCACCGTCTGGCGCGACGGCAAATCGCAAGACCTGACCATGAAAACCGAAGCCCCGCCCGAATTGCCCGCTGCGGACACCAGCACGCTTTCCGGCCGTAACCCTTTATCGGGCGCAACCGTTGCCAATATTTCCCCGGCGATATCCGAAGATATCGGCGGCACGTCGCAGGATACCGGCGTGGTGATCCTGACCGCCGAAAGCGGCAATGCCGCGCGGCTTGGCCTCACCCGCGGCGACATCATCCTCTCCGTGAATGGCGACACCATCGGCAGCGTGCAGGACGTAAAAGACGCGTTGAAGGCACAGAACACGCAACGCTGGATGATCCAGATTTTGCGCGGCGACAAAGTCAGCAACCTGATGATTACCCTGTAACCCATGAGCAACCTGTTCGACATCACCTACGAGAAAGAACCGGGAAAGGAAGCGCCGCGCCCCCTGGCAGACCTTCTGCGCCCGAAAAATCTCGATGAAGTGATGGGGCAGGATCATTTACTGAAGGGCGACGGCCCGCTCGCCCGCATGGTGGAGCAGGGGCGCATGTCGTCGCTCATCCTCTGGGGCCCGCCCGGCTGCGGCAAAACCACGCTGGCGCGCCTCCTCGCGCTGCATACCGAACTGCATTTTGAAGCGATCTCCGCCGTTTTCACGGGCGTTGCCGACCTGCGCAAGGTGTTTGAATCCGCGCTGCACCGCCGCCGTTTGGGGCGTGGCACGCTGCTGTTCGTCGACGAAATCCACCGTTTCAACAAATCGCAGCAGGACGCATTCCTGCCCTATGTCGAAGACGGCACGATCACTCTTGTCGGCGCGACCACCGAAAACCCGTCTTTCGAGCTCAACGCCGCGCTCCTGTCGCGCACGCAGGTTCTGGTGCTCAACCGCCTCGATGGCGCCGCGCTCGAGCAACTGCTGGAACGCGCCGAACAGACGATGACGCGCCCGCTGCCATTGCTGCCCGAAGCCCGCGCCGCGCTCATCAACATGGCCGATGGCGATGGCCGCTATATCCTCAATTTGGCCGAGCAGATTTTCAACCTGCACAAAAAAGGCATGCTGGATATCGAAGGCCTTGCGAAAATCGTGCAGAAACGCGCGCCGCTGTACGACAAGGCGCAGGAAAGCCATTACAACCTCATCTCCGCCCTGCATAAATCCGTACGCGGTTCCGATGCCGATGCCGCGCTTTACTGGTTCTGCCGTATGCTGGAAGGCGGCGAAGACCCGCGCTATATCGCAAGACGCATGGTGCGCATGGCGACCGAAGATATCGGCCTTGCGGAACCGCAGGCGCTGCCCATGACGCTCGCCGCTTCCGAAACTTACGAACGCCTCGGATCGCCCGAAGGAGAACTCGCGCTTGCACAGGCGCTCATTTTCCTTGCGACCGCGCCGAAATCGAACGCCGCCTATATGGCCTATAACAACGCGCGCGCGCGGGCGAAGGAAACCGGCTCGCTGATGCCGCCCAAACATATCCTGAACGCGCCCACCAAACTGATGAAAAATATCGGCTATGGCGCAGGGTACAATTACGACCATGACACGGCAGAAGGCTTCAGCGGCCAGAATTATTTCCCCGACGATATCCCGCGCGAGCAATTTTACCAACCTGTCGAACGCGGATTTGAACGCGACCTGAAAAAACGCCTCGAATACTGGCAAAAACTGCGCGACGAGAAAGGCGGCAAGGAATGAACATCCTGATCGCCATATTTCTGGGCGGCGGTATCGGCGCGGTCATGCGCCATTACAGCATCCTCGCCGCACGCGGATTGTTCGGCGAAGCGTCCCCTTATGGCACGCTGTTCGTCAACGTCGCGGGTTCCTTGCTGATCGGCGTCATCATGGAAACGGCGGCGCAGAAATCGAATATCCCCGCGCCTGTGCAGGCGTTGCTGGTCACCGGTTTCCTCGGCGGTTTCACCACGTTCTCCGCCTTTTCATTCGATGTGTATAGGCTTGCCAATACGGGGCAGGCTGTTGTGGCGGCGGCATATGTTGCGGCTTCCGTGTTTCTCTCGCTGCTGGCGGTATTCGCCGGCGCGTATCTCGTCAAAGGATTTTCAGCATGAGCGAAGGCGTTATCATTTCGGAAGACGATGACGGCCAGCGCCTCGACCGCTGGCTTAAAAAGAAATACCCCGATTTTGCGTTCGGCCAGTTGCAGAAAATCCTGCGCACCGGCCAGCTGCGCGTGGACGGCAAGCGCGCCAAGGGTGAAACCCGCCTTGCCAAGGGGCAGATCATCCGCATCCCGCCGCAACTGCTGGCGCCCGCGCCGGAGCGTAAAAAAGGCCTGCCGCCGCGCGATATCGATTTCATCAAATCACTGGTGATCTACAAAGACCAGCATGTGATGGCGCTGAACAAGCCCGCGGGGCTGGCCGTGCAGGGCGGATCGAAGATCGAACGCCATATCGACGGGTTACTGGACGGGTTACAGGACGACGCCGAGAGCCGCCCGCGCCTTGTCCACCGCCTCGACCGCGACACCTCGGGCGTGCTGCTGCTGGCGCGCACCACGCTTGCGGCGCAGGCGCTTGGCGACCAGTTCAAGGGCCGCGACATCCGCAAATATTACTGGGCGGTCACATCGCCCGCACCCGCGCAGCATCAGGGCAAGGTTACCGTGCCGCTCGCCAAGCGCGATGTCGGCGGCGGCGAGCGCATCATGGCGGTCGACGAGGAAGAAGGCAAATCCGCGCTCACCTATTATCAGGTCATGGAAACGGTGGGCAGCAAGCTTGCCTGGGTCGCCTTCTGGCCGCGCACCGGTCGCACGCACCAAATCCGCGTCCACGCGCTTGAAATCGGCTGTCCGTTGCTGGGCGATTACAAGTACGAGGAACAGCAAAGCTTCCTTGAAGAAAACCCGACCCTGCCGCGCACGCTGCACCTGCATTCGCGCCGCATGATCCTGCCGCACCCGATCACGGGCAAGATGCTCGATATCACCGCGCCGCTCGACCCCGAAATGAAAAAGACGTTTAAATATTTCGGTTTCAACGCCGATGATAAAACCGATCCCTTCGAAATACTGGATTAAGCCATGACGGAATTACCGCCGGAAAACGCCCCCCCCGTCGCCGTGACCGATAACAACCGGCTGCCGAAGCCTGTGCGCATCCTGCTGAAGCTCGTCATGTGGCTCGGCGTGTTTGCAACCATTTTCTGGATCGGAATGTCGGTTCTGCTGCATATATACCTGCGTGCGCCGTTTGAAATGTATGCGGCGGGTTTCTTCCAGCAGCCCGTGCGTATCTTCGGCGGCGTGCGGCTCGGCACCGACCTTGCCAAGCCTTCCGTCGTGGTTTCCGATATCGTCGTTGGCGCGAACCCCGACGACCTGAAAACCGCCAGCGTCGTCCTCAGCCGTTTCGAAGCGGGGCTGCCATGGCAGAAAATCCCCGAAGGAACGGAGGCTACCGTTTCCTATTTCGTGAAGGCCGAAGGCCTGCGCGTGGAGGGCAAGAATTACGGCGATTACGAAATTCCCTTCACCGCGCTGCCGAACGGCGACAGCGAAATCCGCGGGCTGCACGGCAAGATCGACGATGCCGAAATCACCGGCGATCTGTTCAAGACGGGGCCAACCTTGCGCGCAACGCTCGCCGCCAAAGACGTCGATTACGGCCAGATCGCCGAAGGCGGCAAGGGCGGCCAGATGACCGCCAAGCTTGATCTTGTCGCGCAAGTGCAGGAACAGGTGCCGATGGTGCTGTCCACCACCGCAGGGCACGCCGTGTTCGTCGGCGGCAAAGGCTCGATTGCCGGCAACGCGCTGAAATTCTGGGGCGGGGACGTTTTCAACGCGATGGGCGCGAAAGAAACCGTCATCAACTGTGTCGGCGCGGATTTCGCGGTCGAAAACGGCATCGCCAAATCCCGCTCCGTCGTGATCGACACCGAAGACGCGACGATTTACGGAGAAGGCGAGATAGATTTTGTACGCCAGCTGATCAACATGCGCTTCACCCCCGCGCCTAAAAAAGCGACGCTGCTGACCATCACGACACCCATCCTGATGACAGGCCCGTTCGACGGCATGTTTGTCACGCCCGAGGCCAGCACCATCGGTGCGCTGTTCAATGGCGCCACCGCATCCGGTGTGAAGGAGCCGCCGCTCGTCCCCGCCGAAAATGGCGGCAACGCCTGCACCGCATTCGTCGAGGCGCGCAGATGAAGCGGTTTTATAAACTTGCCGAAGCAGGCACCGCGCCCGGCGGATACGTCATCCGGCTTGATGGCAAGACGGTTAAATCCGTGATGCAGCACAGCCTGATTTTCGCCAGCAAGGATCTGGCCGATGCCATCGCCGGTGAATGGCAGGCGCAGGATAAAGACATCATCCCGCAATCCATGCCGTTGATGCAGCTGGCCAATACCATGACTGACAAATCAACCGGCCCCGACCGTCAGGCGATGAATGTCGAGCTGCTGAAATACGGCGCGTCCGACCTGATCTGCTATTTCGCCGCCACTCCCGCCGACCTGATCGCGCGGCAAGAGTCTGTGTGGCTGCCGCTGCTCAAATGGCTCGCCGATACCCATGGCATCGTGCTGGAGCGTGTCGACGGCATCCGCTATCACAACCAGCCGCCGGAATCACTGGAGCGCCTCAACGCGCTGCTGGCCGCCATGCCGCCCGCCGATTTCACGGCGGCGCAGGCCGCAACCGCGCTGACGGGTTCGGTCATCATTTCGCTCGCGCTGGCGGATGGTTACCTTGATGCTGAATCGGCACATGCCGCTGCCTGCGTCGATGAAATCTACCAGCTGGAAAAATGGGGCGAAGATACGCTCGCCCGCAAGCGGCTGGATAATATCCGCAGCGAATTGCACGCGATTGCGAAATTCCGTGACCTGATTAAATCAGGCGCCTGATTAAATCCAGCTTTGCACGTTCGGGATTCGCTTGCCGGTCGACAGGCGTTTCCACCCGTACCAGCACCGCCAGAACCACCAGATGACCGCCGGCGCAAAGATGATCAGCGACGACGTTAAAATCAGCGTCTGGTTCGCCTCCATCACTTTCTGGATGGCGATCTGCATGGTGCCTTCGCCGGTCGAAAACGCCTCGGCCATTGCCGCCATGTTCATTTTCCAGACCAGCACGCCGGTCAGGACGAGGCTGAGGATTGGCACGTAAACCCCGCCGCCGATCCAGAAGGTGCGGATCAGCCATTGCAGGTGGTTACCGTACAGCGTGCCTTTGGCTTTTTTACGCTCCATATAGGCAAGGATAATGCCGGCGGTCAGCGCCGCCGTGCCCAGCAGAATGGTCGTCATGTTGATGAATTGCAAAACCATCGATGCCGCGAAAATGCCGTAGAGCATGCGGCATAATTTCAGCTGTTCGGCTTCCTGCGCGTTAACAGCAGGCGTGACGGTGTCGGGTGTGTTTGTGTCGGTCATGATTATCTGCGTCCAAAAAGTTTTTCAATATCGGCGAGTTTCAGTTCAACATAGGTCGGGCGGCCGTGGTTGCATTGCCCGGAATGGGGCGTGCGTTCCATCTGGCGCAGCAGCGCGTTCATTTCGGTCGGGGTCAGGCGGCGTCCGGCGCGCACAGACCCGTGGCAGGCCATGGTGGAGCAGACTTCCTCCAGCTTTTCCTTCAGCCCCATCGTCTGCCCGTAATTGGCGACGTCATCGGCAAGATCCAGCACCATCTGCTTGATATTGATGTTGCCCAGCAGCGCGGGCGTTTCCTGCACCACAATCGCGCCGGGGCCGAAGGTATCAATCACCAATCCCAGTTCCTCCAGCTCCGCTTTGCGCGCCAGCAGGCGTTCGGCGGAGGGTTGGTCCATTTCCACGATTTCTGGCAGCAACAACGGCTGGCGTGCGATGCCACCGGCATTCAGCGCCTTCTTCATGTCTTCGTACACAAGACGTTCATGCGCCGCGTGCTGGTCGACCAGCACAAGGCCATCCGCCGTTTGCGCGACGATGTACGTTTCATGCACCTGCGCGCAGGCGGCCCCCAGCGGGTATTCGGCGGGAACGTCAATTGCGTTCACATCGTCATGCGCGCGCGATGCAGGCGCGGTTTGCAGGGCGAGGTTGCCGGATGACGCATAGGCGCTGCCCGAATACTGCGCGCCCGACATTCCCTTCAGGCCCGGATAATTCGATGCAGGCTGGCGGTATTCACCGTCCCAGCTGTTGCCGCTGGCAGCGGGGAATTGCGGCGCGGTAAAGGCGGCCAGCGTATCGCCCGCAACGGTCGTCGATGCACGGTGGCCGGCGGCGGTGATGGCGTGTTTCAATCCGCCCACGATCAACCCCCGCACCAGCGCGGAATCGCGGAAGCGCACTTCCGATTTCGCAGGATGCACGTTCACATCGACATCCGATGGCGGCAGGTCGAGGAACAGGCACAGCATCGGGTGGCGGTCATAGGCGAGGAAATCCATGTATGCGCCGCGTATCGCGCCGATCAGCTGCTTGTCGCGCACGGGCCGGCCGTTGACGAAAAACTGCTGGAACTGGTTCGTGCCGCGGTTCAGCGTCGGCAGGCTGGCATAGCCGGTCAGCTTCACGCCGTCACGTTCGGCATCGAGGCGCAACGCGTTTTCGGCGAATTCGCGCCCCATGATCTGGCGCAAACGGCAAAGGCGTCGTTCGTACAAATCGCCTGGCGATGCGGGCAGGTCGAGCGTTTCCTTGTCATCCGCCGTGAACTTGAAATGGATATCGGGGTATGCCATCGCGAGGCGTTCAACAACATCACGCACGCTCTGCGTTTCGGTGCGCGGGCTTTTCAGGAATTTCAGGCGGGCAGGCGTGGCGTAGAACAAATCCCGCGCTTCAACTTTTGTGCCCTTGCCATGCGCGGCGGGGGCAGGTTTTGATTTCTTGCCGCCATCGACGGTGATCGCAAAACCTTCGGCGTCTTTCTGGCGGCTGGTGATTGTCAACCGGCTGACCGCGCCGATGGAGGGCAATGCCTCGCCGCGAAAACCGAGCGATGCGATATTGACCAGATCTTCGTCGGGCAGTTTCGATGTGGCATGACGTTCTACCGCGAGGCTCAGGTCATCCGCCGTCATGCCGATGCCGTCGTCGTTGATGGAAATCAGCGATGCGCCACCGTCGCGCACCACAACCTCGATGCGCGTCGCGCCTGCGTCGATGGAATTTTCGACGAGTTCCTTCACGGCGGCGGCGGGGCGTTCGATGACCTCGCCGGCGGCGATCTGGTTGATGAGCGTTTCTGGAAGCTGGCGGATATGCATAGCGTATTTATAGCGCGATTCCGCGCCTTGACAAAGGGGCAGACAAGACATAATTTTTAACCTGTTCATATTGATATTTAAAGGATTTTCAGCATGTCGACCGTCTTTTCGCACCCCGTCGTGCCGGTTGCCATCGCCCTCGCACTCGGCCAAAAGAGAATCCCCCGCAGCCTGTTGGTGGTGGGCGCGTTTTGCTCGATCCTGCCTGATTTCGACTGCATCGGTTTTATCTTTGGCGTCGCGTATGAAAGCCAGTTCGGGCATCGCGGTTTCACGCATTCGGTTTTCTTCGCCGTTGCCGTCGCCGCTTTCTGGGCATGGCGCAACCACGAATTCACGGTCGATGGCGTGGCTATCAAGCGCGCCGTTGTTTTCAGCTATCTTTTTATCAGCACCGTTTCACACCCGCTGCTCGACGCGCTGACCGATGGCGGTTTGGGCGTTGCGCTGTGGTGGCCGTTTTCGACAGCGCGGTTTTTCTTTGACGACACGCCGCTGCCTGTCTGCCCCATCGGCCACGGGTTTTTCAGCGCCGAAGGCATGGCGGCATTGCAGGGCGAATTAAGGCTGTTGTGGCTGCCCGCGCTGACGCTGGGGCTGCTGGGTCTTTCTGTCCGGAAGTTGTGGGGAAGGTTCGCCCGCAAGGGTAGAGCCTGATTACATTCTCTCAACTTTGACCTCAGGATTCAAGGTAATTTATGGTGACAACGCGTTATCGACAGGCTTTTGCGCTGCCGCATGAAGCACATCGCCGTAAAATAATTTTTTCAAAATGATGAGCCCCGTCACGCGAATGTGACGGTTGTGACAGGCTTTTTTCGCGATTTATCGCGGATCGCTTTCGGGGTCGAACACCGCGTCGTCCAGCACCGCATCGGTGAAGGTCGCGCCCTTCAGGATCGCGCCCGTGAAATCGGCGCCGCGCAAATCGGTGTTGGTGAAGGTTGCGCCGTGCAGATCGCATTTGTTGAACCGCGCCTCCATCAGGCGGCTGCCGCTGAAATTGCAATGACGCAGCTGCGCTTCCTCCATCCGGCAGGGGATGTGGTAGGTGATGCCGTCGGGTTTTTTTAAGACCAGCGGGTTCATGTTCGCGCGGCTGAAATCGGCGCGGTGCATCATGGCGTTGCGAAAACGCGCGCCGCGCAAATCGGCGCTCTGGAACAGGCATTTGCGGAAGTCTGAATCATCAAGGTTCGCGCCCTGCATTTCGATCGACCTCAAATCCATTTCGGCAAAAGTGCATTTGTTGGCGCGCACGGCGGTAAAACGCTGCGTCGATAATTTGGGCCCCTTGCGCATGTCGATATCGGTCAGCGTCAATTGCCTGCCCTGCTGGCCGGCGGTTGCAACCCAGCGCACATGGTTCAGAATCAATTCGTCGAGCGTCATCGGCATTTCCGCGACGGCCTGGCCCTTGGTCGCGCCGGTCAGCGTCAGCGTGAAATTGCTGCCGCCTTTTTCGACCTTTTCCATCGTCGTGCCGGTCATGGTGGCGTAGGAAAAATCGGCGTTGCGCAGGTCGGATTGCTTCATGTCGGCATTCGATAAATCCGCGCCCTTCATGTTTGCGCCCTGCAAATTCATGCCGGCCATTTTCGCGTTTTCAAGGATCGCGTCGCTGAAATCGGCGGAAATGGCGGTCGCGCCCGTCAGGTTCGCGCCTGTCAGGTCGCTGCCCGTGAACATGACGATGCCGGCCTGCGCGGTTTTGGCGTACTGGTCGTCGGCGTTCTTGATTTTGCGTTTCAGGATGGTCCGACCCTGACGCAAATCCGCGCCTTGTAAATTCGCCATCGATAAATCAGCTTCGCCCACTTCCGCGCCGCGCATATCGGCGCGCACGAGGCGTGTGTTGGTCAGCTTGGCACTGGATAGGTCGACGCCGAACAGGGTGGCGCTTTCAAAATTCGCGCCGGTCAAGTCGGCGAAGGCCATGATGCAGCCCGAAAAATCCGACTGCGATAAATTCTGGCCGATGAAGGAAAGCCCCGTCATGTCACGGTCGCGTAGCACCGCGCGTGCGCCGCCCGCCTTCGCACTCAGGAAATTCTGGTGCTTGCGGATCATGTCGTTCAGCTCCGCCTGCGTGACGGGCTTCAGATTGAAGTCTTCTTCCTGCGCCATCGTCCAACAAAGCCCTTCTGGTCATGGAATGGGAACGCCAGAATCCCACAAGTCCATGATATATGAGGATGTTTTAGGAATGGTTAACCCGCCCGCGCGGGATGGGCTAACTGTAAGCCGTTGTATTGTCTGCCAAATTAGCTGGCGATGAGCACGCCTGCGTTCAGGAGCGCCAGTTCATCGTTCAGGCCGGTGGCGCGGTTGAGGGTGGCGATCTGTATGAAATTGTCGCCGCCGCCATCGGCATCGACGAACAGCACGCTGCCCGTGCCGACGGTGTCAATGCGCACGAATTGCGTGATGTCGTCAGCCATGGGGTCGAAACCTGTCAGCAGGTTTGAAATATCGATCTTGTCGCCCTGCACGCGGTTGAAATCGGTCACGGTATCGGATACGCCGTCGGTTGCGGTGAAAGTAAAAATATCCGCACCCGCGCCGCCTGTCAGTGTGTCGTTGCCCATGCCGCCGTCCAGCGTGTCGTTGCCGCCGACGCCGTTCAGGATATTGGCGTTCGCGTTGCCCGTGATGATGTTGGCAGATACGTTGCCCGTGCCGCGGATGGCGGCGCCCGACAGTTCGAGGTTTTCAAGTCCCGCGACAAGCGTATAGCTGACCGATGCGTGGACGGTGTCGATGCCCGCGCTGTCGCTGATGCTGTCGCCGGCGTTGTCGACCACATAGGTGTCGTTGCCCGCGCCGCCAATCAGCCTGTCCGCGCCGATGCCGCCATCGAGCGTGTTATCGCCGGTATTGCCGGTCAGCGTATTGCGCAGGTCGTTGCCGGTCGCGTCGATATTGCCCCCGCCCGTCAGGACCAGTTTTTCGATGTTCAGTCCCTGCAGGGAAAGATTAAAGCTTACGCTGCTGTTGACGGTATCTACGCCCTGACTGGCAAGCTCGATCACGCTGTCCGCGCCGCTGTCGACGAAATAGACGTCATTCCCAAGGCCGCCCGCCAGAAAATCGTCGCCCGCGCCGCCATCCAGCGTGTCATTGCCCGTATCGCCATACAGTGTATCGGAAACGGCGCCGCCGTACATTTTGTCGTTACCGGCAAACCCGTGCCATTCGCGCGTGCCGTCGATCACTGTGAAAGTGTCGCTCAGGTTGAACAGGTATGCGGTGTTGAGGATGTCATCCAGCGTGAAGGCGGCATCGGAAGCGCGTTGATACGCCGCGACCTGATAAACGCCGCTGAGGGAGAACGACCCGCCGGCATCGGTTGCCGTGATCGTATTGTAATAGCCCTGACTCCGGCTGGCCTGAAACTTGCCGATATATTCGATTTGCATGTTGTTGCTGTAGCTGACAAGGCGCGTGACTTCGCCGATCACGCCGAAGAAGCTGTTGATGCGCATGTGGCCTTCCAGCAAAATGCCGTCGGTGCCGTCAAAACCGGACAGGCTGTCGATCCATGTCGTGCCGATGTCGCCGACGCTGTATGCCATGCTGCCGCGGAAAGAGAAAGATCCCCCGTCGCCTGTAAAGTCGATGGTATCGATAATGCCGTTCGCCAGCAGGAGGTTGGTGCCATGCACATACGCGTCTCCGTTCGCGCCGAACAGAAAGGCCTGCAATTCATCGTTGGTTTCGATCATCGGCACATCGTAGTTGAAGTTGTAAAAATCGTTGAAGGCGGTGAAGAGGTGGTTGTCCCAGAAAAGCTGGCCAAAAAACCTGCCGTCATCGAACGCAATCGGGTCTGCCGCGGTCAGGGTGGAAATGTCGCCGGCGCTGCCGATGTTGTTGGTGCTGTTCGCCATGCAAACTCCCCTTAAAAAAGGATGGAAGAGCGTCCGTGATCGTTATGCCGCCTGCTTGTGGTCGCTTTTGGATGGGACGTAGCCCGAGGGCACGACCTTCGATGCGGGTTCGGTGTGGTAAGTCTGGTCGTCAAAAAACAGGTCGGCGCCGATTGCGGCCAAGACGTCCACTTTTTGGTATTTGTGGCCTTCCTGCGACGAGCGCCCGATCATATAGGCGCCGTCCACGATCTGGCCCCAATCGATCAGCGTGTTCATCGGGCGCACCTGCGCCGTGCCGGAACGCATGGTGACCAGCGAGGTTTCAATCGGGCAGTCGTCCTTGGCAAAGGTCGCCTTCAGCGCCTGGATCACGAACAGCACCTTGGCGAACGGGCCCTGCGGCATCGGCACTTCGGCGTTTTCGGTTTCGTATTTCAAAAATCCGAGCAGGCCGTCACGCTGGAAAATCGCTTCGCTTTCGCCGCCGAACAAAACCATGTCGCCATCAAACGCGAAATGCACTTTACCGGGTTTGCAGGCGGGGGCGGCTTCAAGGGGCGGGTCATGCAACACGCAGGCGGCGATATCGCCATCAACCGCGCGCTGAACGTCTTCGGGATGCTTGGACAGGAACAGGTCGATGCCATAGGCCTTGAGCAAACGTGCCTCGACCGGTTTGCCGCCCGTGAGGGCGATGCGCGGAATATCGAGCCCGTAATGGTCGAGCGAGTAACGGGCGCGCAGGCCGGTTTCAATGTCGTTGCGCGAGATCAGCGCGACTTCGATCCGCGGCTTTTCGCCGGGGATGTTGATGGCCAGCAATTTCTGGATCACGCAAAACGCGGTGCCGGGTTTCATGACGTCGCGGCGGCGGGAGAATTGCAGGGCGCGATATTCCTCGATCCCCTTCGTCTGGTAAACACCATGCTCCTCCCGCAGGTCGAAAAGTGCGGAAGTCGAGATGCCGATCGTGAGAGGTTTGTACTGTGTGCCTGTCATGCCGCAATCATTATATAATTCAATAATTAACAATACATCATATGCCCGATTTTACAAAAAAGGGAAGGGGTTATTGGCGTTTTTTCATCCTTTTGCACCGCAAAAAACGTCTGTAACCAAGGGCTTTGGCAACTTTATTATCAAGTTATTAACGATTATGGCCCTAACGTAGAATAGACCCATATGAATTCGGGCGGAATTTGGAGGCAGGGAATGGATACACATAGCATCGAGGCCCTTATCAAACGGAGTATACCCGGCGCGGATGTCAGCATTCAGGATGTGCGCGGCGACGGCCTGTGCCTGTCCGCCACGGTCGTCTGCCCGAATTTCGCCGGCAAGCCTCTGGTGGAACAGCACCGCATGGTGCATGCAGCCCTTGGCGAGCATATCGGCGAAACCATCCACGCGCTGCTGATCAAGACACGCGTCGCATAATCATTATGGCTCTGTTTGACAACAATGAAGTATTTGAGCGCATCCGCCACGATATCGGCGAGAACGATGTTGTGCTGTATATGAAGGGCTCGGCCGCGTTCCCGCAATGCGGCTATTCAGCGGCGGTCGTGCAGGTGTTGGAAAACATGGGCGTCCATTTCAAGGATATCGACGTTGTGGCCGATCCCGGCCTGCGTCAGGGAATTAAAGACTTCACCAACTGGCCCACCATCCCGCAGCTGTATGTGAAGGGCGAATTCATCGGCGGCTGCGATATCGTGCGCGACCTTTATGCCTCCGGCGAACTGCAGAGTTTGTTGCGCAAGCACCGCTTGATCGCGGACTGATCCTGCAGCGCGGTTTGCGCGGCTTTCACAATTTCCGTCATGAAATTCTTGTCGCCGGCGGTATAGGCGGCGATGAAATCGTCGGGCTTCATGATTTTTCGGCCCATGGTTTCGCCGTCGGGTTTTTCGTCGTGGAAGGCTGTGACGGTGCCGGTCATGACGACCATATAGGTGAGTTCATCGGGCGCGCTGCCGTAAAAATCGGACTGGATGACAAGTGCGGTTTTGAGCGGGCCCAGCGTGATGAAGGCTTCCTCCATCGCTTCGCGCCGTGCGGTTTGCTCAAGGCTTGTTTCGTCCTTGTGCATATGGCCGCCCGGAATATCGGCGCCACGGTCAAGCAGCGCGAGCACAACCTCGCCCTTGTCGGTGAAGGGCACGACCGCGACGCTGGTGATTTTATCGAGCGGCGGCAGGGTGGTGGCGGGTAGCAGGGTGAATGTCACCTGTTTGCCCTTGATCTCCAGCGTGCGCCTGCGGTCGTTGCCTTGTGTTGCCATAGGTGCATTTTAGGCATTTGACATCGTTTTCGCTACGTTATTCTGCTGCAGCTTTATATTTTGAACCCGCGAAATTCACGAAATGGAAAGGCTCGCCGACGTTCTGACGGTTACTTGAAATCGTCGATCGTCTGGAACGGACGGATTTCGATCACGCTGGGCACGGGCATCGGATTGGGGCAGCGCTTGACCCATGAAACCGCTTCATCCATGTCCTTCACTTCCCAGATCCAGAAACCGGTGACGAGTTCCTGCGGATGGGGGAATGGGCCATCGCTGACGCTGCGGCTTGTGCCGTCGAACAATACGCGTTTGCCCTGTGACGAGGGTGTCAGGCCGTCGGCAGTGACAAAGATGCCGGCTGCCTCCAGCGCGTCGTTGAATTTGCCCATCTCTTCCATCATCGCTTTTGTTTCGGGCGTCATGAAAAAGCCTTTTTCACTCTCTTCGGTCGCTTTGACCAGCACCATCACGCGCATCGCTTGTCCCCTTGTTTGAATGTTCTATCTACCTGATATTCTAACTGCAAAACAGTATTTCCGGTTCATGAAAAAAGCGGCGGCCCATGACAGGCCGTCGCTTTTTCGCGTCACGTATATCGCTTAGAAGTGGTAAGCGATGCCTGCACGCAGGTTATCTTCGTCGGGGTCGATGCCGCCTTCGGAGCCGTACCAGACGTGGGTGTAATCCACGCGCAGGCCGAAGTCGCCATAGGCCATGACTTCGGTGCCAAGACCCAGTTCAAAGCCGTTGAAGTTTTCATCCGACAGACCGCCGCCAGCTGCATCGATTTCAAGGCGGCGATAGCCGATGATACCGTAAGGCTTCAGGCCCATTGGCATCGCATCGTTCAGGGCGACAAAGCCCGGACGGAAGCTGACGCCCCATTCGGAATCTTTGTCGAACGAGGTTGCGCCGGCATTGTCATCCGCGCTCGACCAGCCGTAATGGGCTTCGATTGCGGCGGTCATGCCCATGTTGTGGTATTGAGACAGCCAGTTGGTCAGCTCGACACCCGCGAACACACCGTAATCGCCGCCGTTCAGGTTGCCGTCAGTGCCGGCAGTTTCCGCATCGGTCCAGCCATAGCCGCCGTAGCCGCCAAGGTAAATGCCGTTGCCGTTATCGGTATGCGCGGTTTCCGTTTGCGCCGAAGCGGGGGCGGCATAGAGGAACATCGCGATGGCGGCTGTGCCCGCCAGAAGGGAGAGTTTTTTCATTGTTTGTACTTTCATGTGGTTGACGTTGACGAACCGTATAGTCAACCTGCGCGGTGTCAGCGCGTTCCACACATGAACAAACAACCAAAGTTTTGTGGCTTAAAAGTTACAGTCGGATCTGTTACAGGCCGAGAGCCTTGCCTATTGCCTGCGCGGTTTCAGGCGTCTGCGCCTGGGGGAACAGTTCGGGATGCGCGACTTGCGCATATGCGCCATAGCCTGCAGCTGCGGCAAAAGCGACAACCAGTGCGGCATCACGGAATTTTTTGAACGACATTTATATCCCCTCTTTTTATTGCTTATTGGGCTATACGTTTACATAAATTACAGCAAAAAGTCAACCCTGCAAGGGTTAAACATACGTTCAAGTGATTGTAATATATCAACAAAAATAACGAAGAAAAAACGGAACAACCGGGCGCTTCCGCCGTTGGTTAAATGAAGACCGGCAGAGGAGAATCTATGCTCAGAATTTCACCTGCACCGCCCTTGCCCTACACACCGGGCGCACCCTTTAAGTATCGCCGCGCCGATATAGCGCCCGCCGATGATGTGTCGGATATGGAGGATGAACAATCTGAATTCACGCGCTATCATGACGGGGAGTTGCCGTCATCGGTGCCCGTGCCTGCCAATCGCGACCGCATTCTGGATGCCTGGATATAGGATTTTTTCCGCGGCCTTGACGCGGGGCGAACCTGCACAATATCTTTTCTATGGACACATTCAACGCAACGATCAACAGCCCGGCACAGAGCGCGTGGAAACGCAAGCCTGTGGGGGTGCAGCCGCGCGCTGAAACTGTTGTGCTGACTCTCGACATAAATGGCAATCCTGAAATCACCGACACGCGCCGCCGTGGCGGGTTTTATCCATACCTGCAAAAGGGCAATTTGATGTTTTCATCCCCCAAGGGGATGTTGATCGACATATCGGCGTTATTTATTTTTTCTTCTTGGGCGCGAGTGTTTTGGCCGGGTGGCGATACTTCTCAAGCTCGGCGTATAGCCAAGGGCCCATTTCTTGCTTTTTACCATCAGGGGTGACGACGTAATACGGCAGGTTCGTAATCGAGCTGCGGGATGCCACATAATCGATGAACTCATCTGCAGTCGAGAGACGCTCGCGCGCGTAATCCAGCTTTTTCTGCATATGGTTTGCAGCGTCATCGGCATTAAATGATTTGCTGTTGCGGATGAATTGCAGGCCGGATTCGCGCACATATTGCATCAAATGGGTGATGGCCAGCGTTTCCTTGGCATCGGGCGTGGCATGGGCCCGGGCTGGCGCCAATACGAGCATCGCGCAGGCGAACAGCAGGATGGCAAACTTCATCTTTTCGTTTCTCCATTGAAATTTCTCATGACATCCAGCGTCGGCAGGACGTTCCCGGTTTCATGCATATTTGTGTATGCGTCGCGGCAGGTCTGCTCGCGCACGCCGGTTTGTTCTTCGTACTGTTCGCAGACGCCTGTTGACGCACAATCCAGCAGGTCCCAATCGATGCGTTCGGCATACTGGGGATTGTCGGGGTGGGCATTGACGTAATCTGCAACCGTTTCGGCCGCTGCCAGTTTCGATAGTTTCTCGCCACAATGGGGCAGTACCGCGTCGTATTTCATGGCTGTTTCGTTGATGATCACGCGGTCGCCCGCGCGGCGCAGGGTGGTCAGGAACCGTTTGGGCATGACAAAGGCGAGGCGACACAGGGATTGCGGCGTTGCGGCGGCGCAGGTTTTTTCAACCGCGCAGGCATGCCACGGGTCGCGGCGTTTGCTGATGTATTTGTAAATGCCCATGTTGGCGGTTTCGGCCGCCGGTTTCATTTCCTCCGCGCAGGTCATCAGCGCGGCCTCGTAACCCTTGGCATTTTTCGCCACGATGTTTTCCGCCAGCAGCCAGCATGATCCCGCCAGCACAGCCGCCACTGCCACGGCGCATGCCGTGACCCGTGCGGTCTTGCGTCCATACCTGTGATAAATGCCCGCCAGCACCAGAAGCAGCGTTGCCGCGGCGGCCGTTGCGCGCACGGCGTGCAGGATATTCGACGCCTTTAAAAGCAGAGGCCCCGCAATTTCGGCCTCGACCGTGAAAACCTGATTAGGGTCGGCCAGAATGGCGACGCCTGCCATGATGATGGCCGTGCTGAAATACCCGCGCCCGATCATCGATGCCGCGCTGAGCAGCAGCATGAGGGAGCCGATGCCCAGTGACGCTTTGTAAATCGCCAGAGGGCCTACGAAAAATACGCCACCCAGCGCGCCTGCGACGACGCAGACGCTGGCTATCATTAATTTATGGCGAATGGACAGGGACGCGCTCATGCCATCAGGATAGCAAAGCCCGTCGCATCTGTCATCAACACCGATATGGGCGGAACTACTCGACCGTCACCGATTTCGCAAGGTTGCGGGGCTGGTCCACATCCGTGCCCTTGATGACCGCAACGTGATAGGCGAGCAGCTGGACGGGGATGGTGTAGAGGATCGGCGCGACGAACGGGTCGCATTCGGGAATTTCGATCGTCCAGGCCGATTTGTCCTTCAGCTTGGCGATGCCCTGTTTGTCGGAAATCAGCAGCACCTTTCCGCCGCGCGCCATGACTTCCTGCGCGTTGCTGGCCGTTTTCTCAAATAGCGCGTCATAGGGGGCAATAGCGATCACGGGCACGCCGTTGTCGATCAGCGCGATGGGGCCATGCTTCAATTCGCCGGATGCGTAGCCTTCGGCATGGATATACGAAATCTCTTTCAGCTTCAAAGCGCCTTCAAGGGCGATGGGATAGGACGTGCCGCGGCCAAGGTACAAAACATCGCGCGCTTCGGCGATATGCTTTGCCATTTCGCGGATTTTTTCGTCATGGCCCAGCAATTCGGCCACGCGGCCCGGCACTTCGCGGAGCGCGTCGGTCAGCTGTTTTTCACGTTCCGCCGTAATCGCGCCGCGTTTACGGGCAAGGGCGACGGTCAGGCAGGCCAGCGTCGTCAGCTGCGTCGTGAAGGCCTTGGTCGATGCCACGCCGACTTCGGGACCGGCAAGGGTGCGCAGCACGCTATGGCTCTCGCGTTCAATCGTGCTTTCGATGGTATTCAGGATCGAGATGCATTTCTGCCCTTGGCGTTTGGAATAACGCAGCGCCTCCAGCGTGTCCAGCGTCTCGCCGGATTGTGAAATGAACAATGCCGCGCCGCCCACGGGCAGCGGGGCTTCGCGGTAGCGGAATTCTGATGCGATATCGACTTCGGTCGGGATGCGCGCGATCTGCTCCAGCCAGTATTTGGCCACGAAACCCGCGTAATATGCCGTGCCGCAGGCACTGATGGTGATTTTCGGCGCGTCCGCGATGCTCATGATATCGTCTGGCATCGTGATATGGCCGGTGGCCGGATTGATATAGGTGTTCAGCGTATCGCCGATCACGGCGGGCTGTTCGTTGATTTCTTTTTCCATGAAATGGCGGTATTCGCCCTTGCCGGTCAGCGCGCCGGATTGCGCGGTGACGCGCACTTCACGCTCCACCTTTTTACCGTCGATATTGCGGATGGTGACGCCGCTGCGCGACATTTCGACCCGGTCGCCGTCTTCAAGGAAGGAAATTTTATCGGTGAGCGGCGCGAGGGCGTAGCTGTCCGATGCCATGAACATTTCACCCTTGCCATAGCCGATAGCCAGCGGCGTGCCGAAACGCGCGCCGATAATCAGGTCTTTTTCGCCGGAGAAAATCATGGCGATGGCAAACGCGCCGCGCAAACGGGCAAGCGCCTGATCGACTGCCACCTGCGGCTTCATACCCTGACGCAGATAGAACGTGACGAGGTGCGCGATGACTTCGGTGTCGGTGTCGGATTCAAAGCGGAACTGCGATTTTTCCAGCTCTTCCTTCAATTCCTGATAATTTTCAATGATGCCGTTATGTACGACCGCAACATCGTTGGTGATGTGGGGGTGTGCGTTGCGCTCGGTCGCGCCGCCATGGGTTGCCCAGCGCGTGTGGCCGATGCCGACCGTGCCGTGCAGCGGTTCTTTCGCCAGCTTGTCGGCCAAATTGATCAGCTTGCCCTCCGCACGGCGGCGTTCCAGCTTGCCATCCACCAGCGTTGCGACACCTGCGCTGTCATAGCCGCGGTATTCAAGGCGTTTCAACCCTTCGACAAGGAGGGGAGCTGCGTCTTTTTCTTTGCTGAGGATGCCGACGATGCCGCACATATTACATTATTCCTTTGTTTATTTCTTCTTCTGGTCTTTTTCTTTTTTCTTGGTTTCGCGGAATACAGGCGCCCAGCCCTCTTTCGCCACTTGCGGTGCGCGGGTGAGGGCGAGCGCGTCGGCTGCCACATCCTGCGTGATGGTCGAGCCTGCGCCCACAATCGCGCCATCGCCGATGGTGACGGGCGCGACGAGTGCCGAGTTGGAGCCGATAAAGGCGTCCTTGCCCACGACAGTCTGGTGTTTCAGGTATCCGTCGTAATTGCAGGTGATCGTGCCTGCGCCGATATTCGCGCGGTCGCCGATGGTGGCATCACCAAGGTATGACAGGTGGCTTGCCTTCGCGCCCGCGCCGATCTGCGCGTTTTTGGTTTCGACGAAATTGCCGACCTTGCTATCCGCGCCCATGACCGTGCCGGGGCGCAGGCGGGCGAAGGGGCCGACTTGCGCGCCTTCGGCAACCGTTGCACCTTCGATATGGCAGAAGGGCAGGATTTCGACGTTGTTCGCAATTGTCACGCCCGCGCCGAATACCACGTTCGGGCCGATGGTGACGTCTTGCCCGATCACTGTATCGTGACAGAAGAAGACAGATGACGGATCGGTCAGCGTCGCGCCATTCGCCATGTGCTTCTTGCGCAGGCGTTGCTGCATGAGGGTTTCGATATTGGCAAGGTCTTCGCGGGAATTGACGCCGGCGGTTTCTTCTTCGGAAATTTCCACCACATGCGTCGTGCGGTTATCCTTGCGCGCGATTTGCGGCAGGTCGGTGAGGTAGTATTCTTTTTGCGCGTTGTCGTTGCCGACCTGTGACAGCCAGTCGAACAGCTTCGCGCCTTCGCCGCAGACGATGCCGCCATTGCAGAGCGTGATCTTGCGCTCGGCATCGTTCGCGTCTTTCCATTCGATGATTTTTTTCAGCGTGCCGTCATCATCCATCACCATGCGCCCGTATTTCGCGGGGTCGGCGGGGCGGAAGGCGGAATAGGTGAGACCAATCGCGGGCAGCTGGCGGCGGACATCGACCATGCGCTGCATGGTTTCGGAGGTTACCAGCGGCGTATCGGAAAACACGACGAGGATATCGCCGTCGAAATTCCTGAAGTGTTCACGGGCGGCCAATGCCGCACCGCCGGTGCCGTTCGCAACGGACTGAATGGCGGTCGTGTGAGGCTTCACGGCATCGGCCATCTGCGGCATATCGGGGCCGATGACGACGACGATCTTTTCGGGGTTCAGGGCTTCGCAGGATGCAATGGCATGGGCGACCATGCTGCGGCCCGCGATTTCATGTAGGGGCTTGGGCAGCGCCGATTTCATGCGCGTGCCTTTTCCGGCGGCCAAAATAATGCAGGCGAGTTTTTTGTTGTTCGTCATGATATCCAAATTTCCCCCGTCATCAACAAAGCAGTTTGGAATCACCGCTTCAAGTCACAGTTTGTTGCAGCAGATTACACGAAAACGGGAGCTGTGAATTGTGCAAATTTCGTGCAGAAACAACCATAAAAAATCCCCGCCGCAGCGGGGATTTTTGTATTTTATGCCTTTAAACCTTACATTTTGGCCGCGCCGGACAGATGCGCCACGACCGCGCCGTATTCGGAGGAAATTTCCATCCGCACGGGGACAACGGGGCCTTTTTCTTCAAGACGTGCGAACCAGATGGTCGGCAGTTTCTTGCGGGCTTCGGTGTGGCTCTGGACGGCCATCCAGCCGCGTTCCTTGTCCTTGGGCTTGAAGCCCGCGACAGGTTCCACCTTCAGCGTGCAGCGCAGCGCGGTTCCCGAGAATTTGGAATATTCACTTTTCGCCAGCACTTCGCTGCCGTCATCGGTCAGGTTGATGTTGAAGCGGCGCTTGCCGTCGAATACGGGGAACGAACCTTCGCATTTTTCGGTATTTTTTGCGTTTTGCATCATCAGAAGCGCGCCGGTCAGCATGTCGACCGCGTCTTTGGCGAGGTCTTTTTTCGGCTCGTTGTTCACGACGATCTTTTCGCCCGACTGCGTGGTGGTCTTCAGCAGGTTGCCCTTGGGATCATACTGCATTTCCGTCATTTTGAGCGATTTGCGCCAGCTGGAGCTGGAGGTGGAGATCGAGGGGATCAACACGCCGCCTTCGCTGTGGCCGGATGTTTTATACTGTGCTTCCCACGGGAACATGCTGCCGATGAAGCCGTCGGTTTCGGCCTTCAGGCCGATATCGTAGGCTTCTTTGGTCAGGTCGAGTTCGAGGTTCGCATTCAGCGCTTTCAGGCCGCCGGCATAAACGGCATAGCGCAGCCCGAGTTTCTTCGGCTCCATCACGTCATAGCGCAGCGCGACGTTTTCGTAGTAGGGCTTGTAGCCTTCCTGTGCCTGTGCAGCGCCGGATGCGCCGATGACGGCGGCAACCGCGAGGGAAAGTGCAGTCTTGTAAAATCCGTGTGCCATTTTCAACCTTTCAGCCGGTGGTTCGTATTATTGATACGAAGGCGGCGGTCATATCATGCGGTAGTCAGGAACGTGCGGTCTTTCAAAGTAACTAACGAATATTCGCTAAAAAAATCAAGTATTTAAAGCGCCACCTGCCTTGAGCAGCTATTAAACAATATGCAATATGCAGGCCGGAAAATCCAGCTTTGCAGGGTCACTCTTTGTTGCAGATGGTTACAGGAGAATGACGCACAGTTTCAGACACTTAAGCAATGTCATCCTGAGCGCAGCGAAGGATCTCCCTTGCGCGCGGAATGAGGGGAGATCCTTCGCTGCGCTCAGGATGACAGGAAGGGAGGAAGTTTATTCCCCCTTTATCTCGCACTTGCCAGACTGTAGCGAAGCCTTGCGGCGGCGGATGGCGTCGCCGGGGCGGAGGTTGAGTTTCGGTTCGGTCTCGGTCGTGAAGGACAGCAACTTCACTTCCTCCACCAGCATGACCACGAATTCATCGACCTCGGAAACAGACGCGACAACCGCCTGTTCGCCAATCGCATCGCGCTTGCCGCGCTTCTGCGTCGGCTCCGCCAGCAGCGGTTCTTTCCACCGGATCACATCACCGGCTTTGGGGGAGGGGCAGGGTTTCCATGACATTCTAGTTTCTACTCTCTAAATATTAGTTGAAGCATTTGGTAGCAGGGCTATGACACACTGCTGTTGTAAATGCTTTTGTTTTATCTGAAATTCTGCCGCATGAGCGATTATCAGAGCACATCGAGACACATGTTTTTAAAGTAGTGCATTCAGAATTCAACAGGCATTTGGGAATGCAAACTTGACTGTCCCTATCTAATGCTAACAGATAAAAACCAAGTAGAGCTATAATCCCTGCAATTCCGATAAAGGTTTTCTTTTTTCTAGTAAAAGAAGCCTGCTTCTCGTCACCCATCTACCCCAAAATCTCCTTCACGCGTATAGTATCATCACGCTCCGGACTCGTCGAAATGATGACCGCTTCCACGCCCGTCAATTCCTCCAAGCGGTGGATGTATTTCAGCGCCTTTGACGGCAGGTCGGAAAGTTTACGCACGCCGCGCAAGGGTGTCTGCCAGCCGGGCATGGTTTCATAGACGGGCTTTAGTTGCGCCTGCAAATCTTCCGATGCGGGGATGTAGTCGTAATGCTTGCCGTTGGCGGTGTAGCCGGTGCAGATGCTGACTTCGGGCAGCGTGTCCATCACGTCGAGCTTCATGAGCGCGATGCCCTTGATGCCGCAGATTTTGACGGCCTGTTTCACCTGCACGGCATCGAACCAGCCGCAGCGGCGGCGGCGGCCTGTCGTCGTGCCGAATTCATGGCCGAGTTCGGTCAGCGTATCGCCGGTCGCATCGAACAGTTCGGTCGGGAACGGGCCGGAGCCGACGCGCGTGGAATATGCCTTGGTAATGCCCAGCACATATCCCATCTGGTCCGCGCCCACGCCCGCGCCGATCGCCGCCTGCGCCGCGATGGTGTTGGACGAGGTGACGTAGGGGTAAGTGCCGTGGTTGACGTCGAGCATCACGCCCTGCGCGCCTTCGAACAGCACGGTTTTCTTGGCGGTTTTCGCATCATCCAGCACGCGCCAGGCGGGTGCGACATGGGGCAAAATCTTCGGCGCGACTTCCTGCAGCTGCGCTACCAGTTCCTCGACATTGAACGGCTCCGCGCCGAGGCCTTTGTAAAGCGCGTTGTAATAGAAGGCGAGTTTTTCAACTTTTGCCTTCAGCGTTTCAGGATGTGCAAGGTCGCACATGCGAAGCGCACGGCGGCCAACGGTGTCTTCGTATGCAGGGCCGATGCCGCGGCCTGTCGTGCCAATCTTGGCATTGCCGCGCGCTTCCTCCAGCGCCTTATCCAGCGATGCGTTGACGGGCAAGATCAGCGTCGCGCTTTCCGACACAATCAGGTTATCGGGCGTGATGGTCAGCCCTTGGCCGGTCAGGCGTTCGATTTCCTTCAGCAGCGCCCAAGGGTCAACCACAACGCCGTTGCCGATCACCGACAGCTTGCCCCGCACAACGCCGGAGGGGAGCAGGTGCAGCTTGTACGTTGTGCCGCCCACGACAAGGGTATGGCCGGCGTTATGCCCGCCCTGAAACCGCACGACCACGTCGGCTTCCGCCGCCAGCCAGTCCACGATCTTGCCTTTGCCTTCGTCGCCCCATTGCGAGCCGATGACGGTGATATTTCCCATAAGTTCCCTCGTTTGCTGTTACTACATTGGATACCATGCGGGGGCGGGCTGTCGCAGCACGAAAATTTCCTGATTCATCAAAAAGATGAGTCGGATTCCGTTGCCAAAATTGATAGCTTGGTAGAAATAAGAAGCTTTTTGAAAAGCTGAAAAATCGGCCGTGGAAAACGGCCCGCGAGGCGAGGCTATGGGATTACTGGTTCTGAAATTTGGCGGCACATCGGTCGCAACCGTTCCTGCTATTGAAAACGTGGCAAACAAGGTGGCTGCCGAAATCGCGCTTGGCCACAAGGTTGCGGTTGTCGTCTCCGCCATGGCGGGCGTCACCAACCAACTGGTCACCTATTGCACCGCCATCAACCCCCTGTATGACGCGCGCGAATACGATGCGATCGTGGCGTCGGGCGAACAGGTTACCTCCGGCCTGCTGGCGCTCGCGCTGCACAAGCGCGGCATTGCGGCGCGGTCGTGGCAGGGCTGGCAGGTGCCGATCCTGACCAACGACGTGCATGGCAAGGCGCGCATCAAGGGCATCGAAACAGACAATTTGCGGGCAAGCCTTGAACGCGGCGAAGTCGCCGTACTGGCGGGCTTTCAGGGCATGGCGGGCAACAACCGCATTGCGACGCTGGGGCGTGGCGGGTCTGATACGTCTGCGGTTGCTGTCGCTGCCGCGCTGAAGGCCGATCGTTGCGATATTTACACCGATGTCGATGGCGTCTATACCGCCGATCCGCGCATCGTGACGAAGGCAAAGAAAATTCCCAAGATTTCTTATGAAGAAATGCTCGAAATGGCGTCGGTCGGGGCGAAGGTCTTGCAGACCCGCTCGGTCGAATTGGCGATGAAGGAAAAGGTGCCGGTGCAGGTGCTGTCGAGCTTTGACGGCGCGCTGGGCAGCGACATCCCCGGAACAATGGTAATGGATGAGGACGAGATCGTGGAACAGGAAGTTGTCAGCGGCGTCACGCACAGCCGCGATGAAGCAAAAGTAACCCTGCGCAACCTGCCGGACGTGCCGGGCGTGGCGGCGAAGATTTTCGGCGGGCTTGCCGATGCCGCCATCAACGTGGACATGATCGTCCAGAACGTGTCGCCCGACAAGGCGCGCACGGATTTGACCTTCACGGTCGGCCGCGCGGATCTGCCCAAGACGCTCGATATTTTGAAAGCAGCCGAGAATGACGGGCTGAAGGGCATTCAGGTTGAATCGAGCGCGGATGTGGCAAAGGTTTCCATCATCGGCATCGGGATGAAATCCTATGTCGGTGTCGCATCGAAAATGTTCCAGACGCTGGCCGACAAGGGCATCAACATCCAGGTCATCACGACGTCTGAAATTAAAGTCAGCGTGCTGATCTCCGAAGAATACACCGAACTTGCCGTGCGCTCCCTGCACACGGCTTATGGCCTGGATCAGGCTTAAAGGACGTAATGACCGCCGGACGGAAAACATGGCCGGAAGTGACGACAACCGCAGAGGCGCGGGACCTGAAGTCGTCCGAATTTGTGGAAGCGCAGATATCCTTCGCCGCCCCGCGCCGCATCATGCAAACCCTGCGCGACCTGATGA
>JBBRVE010000034.1:0-27148 GCA_038247245.1 Bdellovibrionales bacterium
CCGGCCTCCGCCTGTTTCAAAACAAAGGCGATTTGCGCCTCCGTGAACCTTGTTCTCTTCATCTTTTCCTCCGGTTGGTTACGTTAAACTAACCGGATTCTCTCTCTCTTCAAATGGTCCGATTTTCGGGGGGAAGACCACGTAAGCAAACCCTGATCGCAAAAAACATCCTTATTCATGGCGATGCAGCGGACGGCAAAAAAAACTCCGGCCCGGCACGAATAATAGTTAAATTATTGATTTTAAACAATAAATTATCACGCATTCACGACTCTATTCCGAGATTCTTTGACAAAAAATGGACGGTTTGGTATGGTGCTATTATACCGCATGATGTTGGAGGACTTGTTGAAGAAGCAGATCGATCCGCTCAAACTGTTCAAGAAAATCGGTGCCGCCTACGAAGACTTTTACAGCACGCTCGCCGAAGGACATTACCGCGCCGAGCCGCTCACGGTCTGGACACTCATCAAACCGCCTCCTAAACAAAAAATGCCCGGCACCTCGCCGGTCGAGGTCGGCACGCGCATGATCGACACCTCGCAAATGGTCGGCAAGCGTTTTATGTGGGCATCCATCTTTGCGGCGCTGTCGATCCAGACGCTGACGACGACAGCAATCGGTTTGGGGGTGGCGGGCGCGTCACTGTTGGCGCTTGAATACAAACGGTCACGCACTGCCGGACGCGAAACGATCACCGAGGTCAATTTTGCAGGACAGACTGTGACTGGCACGCGCGCCGACCTGTACCGCATGCACCGCGCACAGGAAATGATCATGAACCTGAATGGCTCTTTCAAGCAGGCGTCGATGGAATCGACGACAGACACCATTAACCGCATCATCGACAGCGTGAAGGAGCAGCGCGCACGCATCAAGGTTGTGGAAGGGGGGCGTTTCGGCGCAAAAACGGGTGTCTACGAATTTTCCGAACCCGCGATCAAGCTGGTGGCGGACGATGACGGCGTAAAGGTGTCGCGCCCCGTCATACATGCGCCCGCCTTCGTCAACGATAACCTGAAATCGTCATTTGACCGCGCCGCGCAGATCAGCGAGCAGGAAGTCGTGGAACGCATGATAGCGCTGCATGAAGCACTGCCGCCGCATCTGGCATCCGAGGTGGAAAAAAGAATGGCGGCGATACGCAATGCACCGCCGCCACAGCAATCCGCGTTATTCTGATTATTTGTTGCCCGACAGCATGCTTTCGGGAATGTTCAGGAAGTTGCCGCCCGACCCGCCGCCGGTGATCCTGGGCAGTTGGCCATCCCATTTCTGGACAGCTTCGTACATGATTAGCGACTGGTTTTTGGCCAACGCTTCGTTCTTGATCATCATCGATTCAGCATCTGCCCGCGCCGCGATCAGGCGTTGTTTCGCCTGTTCCTCGATCTGCACGGTCTGGTTCTTCGCCATCTCGGCGCTCTGCACCGCGACTACTTTCGCCTCGACAGCGTTTTCAAACTGGTCCTGGAAATCGATGTTGGTGAGGGCGAAGGCGGAAATGGAAATGCCCTGCGCCTTCAGGTCGCTGGCGATCATTTCCTCGATGCCGTTCTGCGCCTTCAGGCGGTTGGCGATCAGGTCCATCGCCGCCCACTGGCCGATCACGTTCTTCATGGATGATGTGATGACCTGCGGGATCAGCTTGTCTGCCCAATACACGCCGACATCGGTATACATCTTGACGGTCGCCGATGCATCCAGCGAATAGTTGAGCGCGTACTTGATCTGTGCCTGCTGCACGTCTTTCGTGTAAACCGAGGTGTCACCGTCGATGCGCATAATGCGGTTGTCCATTTGTGTGATGCTCGACATCATGGGCATCACGATATAGACGCCGGGCGGATAGGCATTCGTATCAACCTTGCCGAGCGTTTTTTTTACGCCGGTATGTCCCGCATCAACCACGATGACGGTCGAGAGAAAAAAATACCCCCCGATCAGGACAACTGCGATAAGCGCGATGAATTTAGTGCCGAGACCTTCCATCATGGGGGGTAACCTTTCACGGAAATTGACGATATTGGAATTTGGTGGTTGCTGGCGCGCCATTTAAAGCAATCGACTTTCAAAAAAGACTGTCAGAACGGCATATTAGGTCTATTTCTTGCAACGGGCAACGGGGGTGTGGAATGAGTACATTCCATATCTTTTTGCTACCCCCGCTTACGGGAAAAAAACGCAGGATTTATGCTAGTCTGGCGTGCCAAACAGAGTCTCAATAGGAAAAGAGTGCCGCCATGGGTAAAAAATCAATTGTCATACTTCTGGCCGTTTTGGTCGCCATAGCGTTCGGCGGCTGGTATTGGCATTCCCACAAATCGGCCGCAACCGATGACAAAAAGCCCAAGGGTCCGCAGCCGGTCGTGACCGCCACCGTCGAGGCGAAAGACGTCACCTCCACCATCAACACCGTCGGGTCGCTTATTGCGGGCGAAGCCGCCGCCATCCACGCCGAAGTTTCCGGACAGGTTCAGGAAGTACTGTTCGAGGAAGGCAAGCCCGTCAAAAAGGGGGATACGCTCATCAAAATGGATTCAAGCCTGATTGAAACAGAATACGAAAAGGCAAAGGCCGCACTTGATGTGGCCTCCGCCACTTTCCAGCGTGACGACAAACTGAAATCGGGCGGGTTTGTTGCGGGGCAACAGTGGGATGTTTCGCGCGCCGGTTACCGCGCGGCGCAGGCGGCTGTATCGAACGCAGAAATACTTATGATCAAATCCGTCATCAAGGCTCCATTTGATGGCGTCGCGGGCCTTCGCAATTTTTCGCCCGGTGATTACGCCACAGCCGGCTTGGAACTGACCAACGTCGTGTCGCTCAATCCGCTCAAGCTTGAATTCTCCGTGCCGGAAAAGGATTATGCGGCCGTCAAGCCGGGGCAGAAGATCACCTTTGTCGTCGACGCCTTCCCGCGGCAGGATTTCTCGGGCGAGATTTTTGCAATCGACCCGCGCATCAACCCGGAAAACCGCAACTTCACCGTCAAGGCGACAATCCCCAATGATGACTCCCGCCTGCGCCCCGGCATGTATGCCCGCATCAAGATCGAAACACAAACCCGCAAGGACGTGCCCATGATGCCTGAAGAAGCCGTCATCCCGCAGGGTTCCGATAGCTATGTCTTCGTCATCAATGGCACTAAGGCGCAACGCAAGAAAATCACGCTGGGCGAGCGTCAGGCAGGAACGGTCGAGGTCGTCGAAGGATTAATGACCGGCGACCGCGTCATAACAGCAGGTGTCATGAAGCTGAAGGACGGTAGCGACGTTGCCGAACAAAAGGCAGGCACGCCCGCCCCTGCCAAAGCGGAGTAATGACGCATGACGCTTCCCGAGCTTTGCATCAAACGGCCTGTTTTCGCGACGGTCATGAGCTTGTTCCTGATCCTGCTGGGTCTTGTGTCCTATTCGCGCCTGTCTGTCCGCGAATACCCGAACATCGATGAACCCATCGTTACCGTCTCGAACAGTAATTTATGCGCGAGTGCGGAGATCATGGAATCGCAAGTCACCAAAGTGCTGGAGGATTCACTCGCGGGGATCGAGGGTATCGAGATTATGTCGTCGATCAGCCGTTCGGAAAGCAGCCAGATCACGCTGCGCTTCGTCATCAGCCGCGATCCCGATGCCGCCGCCAATGATGTGCGCGACCGCGTTGCACGCGTGCGTTCGCGCCTGCCGGACGAAGTCGACGACCCGACGGTCGCCAAGGTGGAGGCCGATGCCCAGCCGATTATCTACCTCGCCTTCACAAGCGACCGCCTTTCGGCGATGGAAATAACCGATTACGCCGACCGCTATGTGCAGGACCGGCTGCAGAACGTCGAAGGGGTTGCGCAGGCCATCATCCTGGGCGAGCGCCGCAAGTCCATGCGTATCTGGCTGGACCCGCAACGTCTAGCCGCCGCGAAACTGGCGCCGTCCGATGTGGAAAGCGCGCTACGCAGCCAGAACGTCGAAATTCCTGCCGGCCGGATTGAGAGCAGCAAGCGCGAATTTACCGTCCTGTCCGAGACCGACATGCGCGATGTCGGCGATTTCGAAAACCTGATCCTGAAGCGCAACGGGGCCAGCTTCGTCCGCCTGCGCGATGTCGGCCGCGCCGAAGTCGCGCCCGAAGACGAACGCCGCGTCGTGCGTTTTAACGGCGCCAACGCCGTCGCGCTTGGCGTCATCAAGCAGGCGACCGCCAACCCCCTTTCCGTGTCGCAGGGCATCCAGAAACTGCTGCCGGATATCCGTAGCTCCCTGCCCGAAGGCATGAGCATCGAGATCGCGCACGACACTTCCGTGTTTATCGACCGCTCGATCAAGGCGGTATATCACACGATCATCGAGGCGGTCGTTCTCGTCCTGCTCGTGATTTTCTTCTTCCTGAGGTCTTTCCGCTCCACCTTCATCCCGCTTGTCACCATCCCGATTTCGCTGATCGGCGTATGTTTTGCAATGTATGCGATGGGCTATACGATCAACACCCTCACCCTGCTCGCCTTCGTCCTTGCGATCGGCCTTGTGGTGGATGACGCGATCGTCGTGCTGGAAAACATCTTCCGCCATATCGAAGATGGAAAATCACCGCGCGAGGCGTCTTTGATTGGCGGCAAGGAAATCGCCTTCGCCGTCATTGCCATGACCATCACCCTTGCCGCTGTCTATGCGCCCATCGCGCTGTCGACAGGGAAAACGGGAAAGCTGTTCGTCGAATTCGCCCTTACCCTTGCGGGCGCCGTCGTCATTTCCGGCTTCGTCGCGCTCACGCTGACGCCCATGTTGTGCTCTAAAATGCTGTCCGCGCATAAGGAAAAGCATGGCCGCATCTATAACGCCATCGAAAGTTTCCTTGAAAAGCTGACGAACGGTTACGGGAAGTTGCTTGCCCTTGCGCTGTCGTGGCGCTTTATCATTGTTATTATCGGGTTGTGTGTCGCGGGCGCGAATGTCGGTCTTTTGACTCTGATCAAATCAGAGCTTGCCCCCATCGAGGACCGCGGCACGATCGTGGTGCGCGCCAGCGCGCCGGAAGGCTCCACCATCGGCTACATGACCGAGTGGATGAAAAAACTGGAGCCTATTGCGGCATCCGTGCCGGAAATCGACCGCTATTTCGTGGTCGCGGGCAGCCCCACCGTTTCCGACGGGATCGCTTTTCTACGCATGAAGCCGTGGGAAGAACGCAAGCGCAAGCAGCAGGACATCACCAAGGAAATCACGCCGAAGGTCTTGGCGCAGACAGCCGGGATCAGCGCTTTCCCGCGCAACCCGCCTTCGCTCGGTGGCTCGGTGCGCTCGTCTCCCGTGCAGATGGTAATTTTGACCAGCGGCACGTATCAAGAACTCGATAAGGCCGTGACACAACTGGTGCAGGATTTTGCGACCTATCCCGGCATGGCCGATGTGGACACCAACCTGCGCATGAACAAGCCGCAGCTGAACCTGCAGCTTGACCGCGACAAGACCGCCGCCGTCGACGCCGATATCGACGCCGCCGGACGCACGCTGGAAACGCTGCTCGGCGGACGACAGGTGACAAGGTATAAGGACCGCGGCGAACAATACGACGTCATCGTGCAGGTATCGGATGCACAACGCGCACGCCCCCAGGACCTGACCGACATCTATGTCCGCAACGCCAAGGGTGACATGATCAAGCTGTCGAACCTTGTCACCATCAAGGAAACTGTCGCCCCGCGCGAACTGAACCACTTCAACCAGCTGCGCGCCGCCGACATCACTGCCAGCCTTGCGCCAGGCTATGCGCTGGGGGAAGTGCTGGCCTATGCCGACAAACGCGCCAAGGAAGTTCTGCCGCCCGGTTTCATCGTCGATTACAACGGTGAATCGCGAGAATTCAAGGATTCTGGCTCCAGCATCGTCCTTACCTTTGCCTTGGCCATCGCCTTCATCTACCTTGTCCTGTCGGCACAGTTCGAAAGTTTTGTCGGCCCATTCATCATCATGCTGTCCGTGCCGCTGTCGATTGCTGGCGCATTGCTGGCGCTGTACCTGACCGGTGGCACGCTCAACATCTATAGCCAGATCGGCCTTGTGACGTTGATCGGGCTGATCACCAAACACGGCATCCTGATCGTTGAATTCGCCAATCAGGAGCGCGAGAAAAACAACCTTGGTCGCAGCGAGGCGGTCACACAGGCCGCGCTGATGCGCCTGCGCCCCATCCTGATGACAACTGGCGCGATGGTTCTGGGCGCGCTGCCTCTCGCGCTTGCAACAGGGGCCGGCGCGGAAAGCCGCCAGCAGATCGGCTGGGTGATTATCGGGGGCATGGGCATCGGCACGTTCTTTACGCTCTTCATCGTGCCGGTCGTGTACAGTCTGCTGTCACGCAAGGAAATGCCGAAGCATGCTTAAGAAACCCCTCCTTGAAACCAAAAACAAGACGGTCATTTCTAAAGCCGCATTTGCCGCTCGTATGGCTCACTGGCTGTGCGTGACGATTGTGATCATCTTCATTTCTCTTGCTGTCGGCGTCATTGGCTATCACGCTTTTGAAGACATGGCATGGATAGACGCATTCCTGAACGCTTCCATGATCCTGGGCGGCATGGGTGAAGTTGATGCTTTGCACACCGTCGGCGGAAAACTGTTCGCGTCGTTCTACGCACTTTATTCAGGCTTGCTGCTGGTGGTGTGCGGCGGATTATTACTGGTGCCGGTGTTTCACCGCGTGTTGCATCATTTCCACGCGTAAAAAAATCAGTTCGGCTTGGGTGATGTTTTTGCTGCGGGCGTTACTTGCGCTGGCAGCTTGCGGATCACTTCGCAAATATCCTCGCGGATATCCTGTTCACGAATGGCGTGGAAGGCGTCGTTCAGCACATTCAGGCGTGCGGTCGTGACGGGTTCATAGGCCGCACGCAACAACGCCGATTGCGGGCCAGGCGCCGGTTCGGAAAAGCTGCCGGTCATTTCATTATCAAGTTCAAGCCCTGCATCCTGCTGCAGCTTCATCAGGGCATCGGCAAGCTTGTCATTGCCCACGCGACGCAGCGCGTTATCGGCGCGATCCAGCAGCGGGCCCGCATCGGCAATCGTGAATAATGTATCGATATCAACCATCCTTTACCTCGTCCCGCGATTATATCGCAAATCGGGTTAACAAGCGTTTAAAGGCTTAAATCCTGTGATTTCAAGATTTTGCTATTCGCGGACGGCCTTGGCAACCTTGTCCAGCACGGCATTCACCAGTTTGCGCTCCGAACCGTCATAGAAGCCGTTGGTCACATTCAGGTAGTCGTGGATGATAATGCCCGTATCAATTTTGCCATGCGCCATCAGTTCATAAGCACCTGCGCGCAGGATTGCATCCAGCAGCGTTTCCACTTCGGCGATCTTGCCGGCGGCCAGCGCTGCGGATACCACGCCATCCACATCGCCCCAGCGTTTTTGCAAGCCGAGAACGATATCGTCGAGCAATTCTTCATCGGGCGGCACAAAAGTATCGCCATCGAGCGTGAAGCCACTGCGGTGATCTATATATTCACGCACCGCGGATTTTGCATCCTGGTTGTTCAAGCGCATCTGGTACAGCACCTGCACGGCGGCCAGACGCGCGGCAGTCTTGCGCGCGTTTTTGGATCCGGCATTTTTCTTTACCGCGCGCTTCTCCGGCGATTTCGGGGGAAGCTTGGTAATTTTTTGTTTATCAACCATTGCTGACTTTCTTGCAGACGTGTTCAACACCGGCGAGGAAGTCGTTGTAGTCCTTCACCTCGCGGAAGTCTTTGTAAACGGAGGCGTAACGCACATAGGCGACCGGGTCGAGCTGGGAGAGCGCCTGCATCGCCTTTTCGCCGATCTCCTTGGTCGTCACGTCGCTTTCGCCGGATTGTTCCAACTGGCGCACGATATCGTTCGCCACGCGCTCGATCACATCAGCATCGACGGGGCGTTTTTGCAGGCAGAGCTTCAGCGAGCGCATCAGTTTGTTGCGATCAAACGGCTCGCGCTTGCCGTTGTTTTTCACCACGATGATCTCGCGCAACTGCACGCGCTCGAACGTCGTGAAGCGTGCCTCGCAATCGGGGCATTCGCGGCGGCGGCGGATGGCGGCATCGTCTTCCGTCGGGCGGCTGTCTTTTACCTGCGTGTTCGTTCCAACACAAAAGGGGCAACGCATAATGTGTTACTCCTTCGGGTAGATCGGGAATTTTTCGCAGAGTTTGCGGACTTCCGCATACACTGTTTTCTCGATCTCGCCGTTGTTGCCCGCGCCGTTTTTAGCGAGGCCGTCCAGCACGGCAACCATGTATTCACCGACCAGTTCGAACTCCGGCTTGCCGAAGCCGCGGGTTGTGGCAGCGGGACTGCCAACGCGCAGGCCGGATGTCACCATCGGTTTTTGAGGATCGAAAGGGATCGCGTTTTTGTTGCAGGTCATGCCAGCATGTTCGAGGCTGAGCTCGGCATCCTTGCCGGTCAGGTTTTTCGGGCGCAGGTCGATCAGCACCAAATGGCAGTCGGTACCGCCCGAAACAATATCCACGCCGCCTGCCTTGAGCGTATTCGCCAGCACGCGCGCGTTATCCAGCACGTTCTGCGCATACACCTTGAACGACGGCTGCAGCGCTTCGCCGAACGACACGGCCTTCGCCGCGATCACATGCTCCAGGGGGCCGCCCTGCAGGCCGGGGAATACCGCGGAGTTGATTTTCTTAATGATCTCTTCGTCATTCGTGAGGATGATGCCGCCACGGGGGCCACGCATGGTTTTGTGCGTGGTCGATGTCGTGACATGCGCATGTTGCACGGGCGACGGGTATACACCGCCCGCCACGAGGCCTGCGTAATGCGCCATATCGACCATCAAATATGCGCCGACGTCATCGGCAATCTTGCGGAAACGCGCGAAATCGATCACGCGCGGATAGGCGGATGCGCCCGCAATGATCAGTTTCGGTTTATGTTCACGCGCCAGACGCTCGACTTCTTCCATGTCGATCAGCGCGTCTTCCTGACGCACGCCGTATTGCACGGCGTTGAACCATTTGCCCGACATGTTGGGTTTCGCGCCATGCGTCAGGTGGCCGCCATGCGCCAGCGCCTGACCAAGGATCGTATCACCGGGGGCAACCAGCGACATGAAAACGGCCTGGTTCGCCTGCGCGCCCGAATGGGGCTGCACGTTGGCGAATTTCGCGCCGAAGAGTTCGCAAAGGCGGTCAATCGCCAGCTGTTCCGTCACGTCGACGAATTCGCAGCCGCCGTAGTAACGCTTGCCGGGATAACCTTCGGCATATTTGTTGGTCAGCACGGAGCCCTGCGCCTGCAGCACCGCGCGGGAAACGATGTTTTCAGATGCAATCAGCTCGATCTGGTCTTTCTGGCGGCCGAGTTCCTGACGGATGGCGTTGAATACAGCGGGATCGGCTTGCGCCAGATCGGTTTCAAAAAAATTCACGGGAGCCATCGGGGTTTCTTTCTTCTGGGCAAGAGTCATTTAAGCACCGCACTTTCCTAATTTCTCGACGCGGCCTGCATGGCGGCCGCCTTCAAAATCCGTTGATAAAAATTCATTCACGCAATCCATCGCAACCTCGACACCGATCAGCCGCGCGCCCAGCGCCAGAACATTTGCATCATTGTGCAAGCGCGACAGGCGGGCGGAGGTCGCATCATGCGCCAGAGCGCAGCGCATACCCTTGTACCGGTTGACCGCGATACTGATGCCGATGCCCGATCCGCAAATAGCGATACCTTGCGGCGCCTGCCCCGCGCCGATCGCCTCGGCCAGTTTGAAACCGAAATCGGGGTAATCGACGCGGTCCTCGTTGAACGGGCCGAGGTCGATAACGTCATGGCCCGATTTTTTCAGGTGTTCGATCACCAGCACCTTCAATTGAAAGCCCGCATGATCCGAAGCAATGGCGATTTTTTTGGCTACTTTTTCAGTCTCGGCCACGAAAATGACCCCAGATATTGTTACCGCTGCCCTGATATACCAAATGTAGTAGGGGTATTCCAGAAGTATCACGCTAGATGTTGAATCTATATTATGGAATATACCGTTGCAATGCTTTGCTACGATAAGGGAATTCCACCAGCCTTGCCCATTTCTGCACGGATAGCGTTCTGGCTATGATCCTTTGTGATGGCCACACCCAGATGTGCCCCGCATGTCGGAGTGCTTGTCGAGCCCCCCCCAAAAAAAACTACGCATGACCAAGCAAGAAGAAATTAGCCCTCGCCGCCAGGCTTTTAGCGTTTAAGTCTGGCATAAGTCAGCCTCAATAAATTGCCCATAGTTAAAAATCATCGCCGCACGCAACGGGGCTTTGAAACGAAATGAATAGCAGTGATGATTGCAAGACTCGACAAACATGAAATATATCGGAGGCTTGCACACCTAAGCTGCCTTTGGATTCCGGCGGTCATTTATTTTTTAGACAAGCAATATGCCTTATGGCTGTTTTGCGGGCTGACAATTTGCGTTTTGTTGATTGAATTCATGTATCACAGCAGTGATAAAGTATCTGCTTTTTACAATCGACTTTTCGGCACCACCCTGCCCCGTGCGGAGAGGCTTCGCAATGGCGCGCTGACGGGGGCATCATTCATGATGCTCGGAACATTGTTCTGCCTTTTGTTTGACAAAGAAATTTCCGTCACCGCGACGGCCGTTCTGCTGGTTGCCGACACCGCCGCCGCCATCGTCGGCATGGCATATGGGAGGACATCCATCTTTGGGAAATCCCTGGAGGGCAGCGTGGCATTCTTGTTTAGTGGCATTATAATCCTGATCTTCCTTGGGGTATTGCTGCCCCATGGACCGCATTATTTTCCGTCAGGCGCGACAGCTGTGATCGCAGCGACCTTTATCGAGCTTTATTCAAAAAAAATGCACATGAACGACAATTTTTCAATTCCCGCTACAATTTGTATCGTGATGTGGGGACTGCGATGAAAACATACGCATTAGCAAATAGCAGGGCGGCCTTCGGCTGGCTGGCGGGCATTACTTTGGGATACATGCTGTGTTTGCTGGCGCTTAACCGGGGCTTTGCGATAGACGAGCACATTTCAGGCATGTTTTTCGATTTTACATGCCACTCTAAGAATGCACGGCAATGCTGGTTGCTGGATAAATCCGATCGTACACTGACATTTTTCCTCCATGATTTACCGATTCATATCTATACTGCGGTAGGCGTGCTCGCTTTTACTGTGGCTGCTGCGGGCTTTAAGTACAAAAATCTGCGACCCTATCGCGAACTTGCTATTTTAACCGTCGTCGCGCTTATTTGTGTTCCCGGCATCGTGGCGGGCTTGAAAATCTACAGCGGACATTATTGTCCCGGCCAAATGGCTGCCTATGGCGGGCCGATAGGAACGCAGAATCTTCACCAGCCCAAGCCAAGATGCTTTCCGGCTGGCTCTCCCGCAGCCGGTTTCAGCCTGATCGTCCTCTATTTCGGCGGTTTGCCCTCGTTTTGGAAGCGGGCTGGCCTTTACGGCGGGCTTGGATTGGGGGTGATTTCCAGTATTATACAGTTAGCACGCGGCGAACATTTCCTGAGCCATTGCATCGCAACACTTGTAACGGCACTGTTCATCGGCCTGCTCGTCGCTTTCCTGAGGGATTACAAACAAGGCCGCTATTATGCGCTTATTGGCAGTTGAAGATGATCAAATGATCGGCGCCGTGCTTAAAAAGGCACTCAAGGCTGATGGCTATGCGATCGACTGGGCAAAAGACGGGCTGGAAGCATGGGAAGCCCTGCAGTCACAAAATTATGATCTTGTTTTGCTTGATCTTGGATTGCCCGGCATGGACGGACTATCGCTCCTGCAAAAATTGCGTGCGGCCAAGAATGCGTTGCCAGTGCTGGTCATTACGGCGCGAGATTCCGTGCAGGACCGCGTTCTTGGCCTTGATGCGGGCGCTGATGACTACCTTATCAAGCCATTTTCACTCGATGAGCTGGAGGCGCGCATCCGTTCTCTTTTGCGCCGGCGCGGCAGCGGTTTGAGCTCGGTCATCGCCAGCCGCGATGCCACGCTCGACACGGTAAGCAAGACTTTAACTTACAGTGGCAAAAGCGGCATACTGTCGGCCAAGGAATACGCCCTGATATCGGCGCTCATGGCAACGGCCGGGTCGGTCATTTCCCGGGCACAGCTGGAAGAAGCGCTGTATGGCTGGAACGAGGAAATCGCCAGCAACGCGATCGAAGTTCACATCCACCAATTACGCAAAAAATTCGGCAAAAACCTTATCCGGAATATCCGCGGCCTCGGCTATATGGTGCCCGCGTGACATCAATACGGCCGCACCTTCTTTTACACTTGATAATCGCGTTGCTTGCATCATCAATCGTCGTGGGCGTGGTGAGTTATCTCAGCGCGCGGGATGAAATCAACGAAGTGTTTGATGCGAATTTCAAACAAATCGCGCTGTTGCTGGACCGGCAAAAAAACGTCATGGTCGATGCGGGCGCAGGTATCTCGAACAAGAAAAAACTGAAAGGCGAGGAAGATTTTTTAATCCAGTTTTGGTCCCCGGATTTGAAACTTTCCTATTCCACACACCCCCTGATTCCCTTCGTTGCACCGGATAAACAAGGTTTCCAGACGCGGAATTTCAATGGCGAAGAGTGGCGCAGTTATGCGACATCGAGAAATGGAATGACCGTACAGGTCTCGCAGCCGCAATCGGCGCGTGACGCGATGATAGTTGAAATCACCCTCAAAATGCTGCTTCCCGTTTTGCTGCAGTTCCCCATTCTTGGCCTTCTCACATGGCTGGCCGTCAAGCGCAGTCTTGGCGCGCTGGTGCTCATTTCGGGCAGTCTGCAAAAACGGTCAGCCACATCGCTGCAGCCCCTGCCCTCGGAAAGCATTCCCGAGGAGATCACGCCGCTGGTAATGGCCCTGAACGACCTGCTATCACGACTTGAGGAGGCGGCCAAGCTTCAACGCCAGTTTACGGCCGACGCTGCCCATGAATTGCGCACGCCGCTGGCTGCGGTGCAACTGCAATTGCAGCTTTTAAGCCGAACGAAAAATGAAGACGAAAGGCAGGAGGCTATCGAAAACCTGACGCAGGGCGTGCATCGCAGCATTCGATTGGTCGAACAATTGCTGGCCTTCGCAAGATTGGAGTCGGAGGCACAGCCGGCTGCGCGGATTGATGCTCTTAAGGTGTGCAGGGAAGTCGTGAAGCTCCTGACAGGCCCAGCCATTCAGAAAAATATCGATCTCGGCATAAGCCGTCAGGAGCCCGCTTTCCTTTTTACAATCCCCGGGAATATGCAGGCGGTTATGACGAATATTATCGAAAACTCCCTCCTTTACACCCCCGCAAACGGACAGATCGATGTTGCCATGTATACAGAGGATGGGAGAGCCGTTTTCGAGGTGTCCGACAACGGCCCCGGTATTCCCCCTCATGAAAGATCGCGGATTTTCGACAGATTTTATCGTGTACCGGGCAACATGGTACAAGGTACCGGCTTGGGACTGGCCATCGTCAAAAGCATACTCGACAAGGACGGCGCAGACATTACCGTCACTACCGGGATAAATGGCAAAGGCGCCCGTTTTAAGGTTGTTTATCCGCCGTCACCCGCCTAAGTTTCACTTAAGGCTGTAATCGTAAAACCTCGCAAAAAAGGAGCTTTGTATGAAAAAATGGCTGGATTACAGGATTAAGGCCACGCCTTGGGTTCTCAGCCTGTGTCTTTCTGTTTTTTTCTTTCTCGGGTTGAATGCCGCGCTGATCGCGCGGCTTTACGCCATTGGCCAGACGGAAGACATGAAGGCCGGATTCGTTATTTCGCTGCCGGTATTTTTTATTTGCGCCTTCAACATTCTGTTCCTGCCCTTTTCAAACAGGTATACAGCAAAGCCTGTATTTATTCTGCTGACGTTCATCGCTGCACCTGTCAGCTACGCCACCTATAATTACGGTGTCATTTTCAGCAAGGAAATGATCGCCAACATCGTAGAAACGGATTACGCAGAAGCGTCGTCCTACGTCAACCTGTCTGCTTTTCTCTGGATATTTTTCCTGGGCGTCATCCCCGCGGTGCTGATATCCCGCCTGACGATCACGCCTTCGCGGCGGCCATACGCCTATCCACTGTGTTCTTTTTTCGCCTCTGTACTGGCGATCGCGGCCATTGCGGGTCTTTATTCGCAGGATTACGTCATGACATCCCGCAATTATTCCGATCTAAAGAGGATCGCGGTGCCGACCTACGTCGTGTCGAGCGGGTTGAAATTCGTCAAGCTTAAATACTTCACCAGTGAAATCCCCTATCAGCAAATAGGTGCAGATGCCCGCCAGTCAGCGCCCCGCGGAGGTAAAAAAAGTCTGACCTTGCTGATCGTCGGCGAAACGGCGCGCGCCGCCAATTACCAACTGAATGGCTATGCGCGGGATACGAACAAGTTTACGGCGCCACTAGGCGTCGCTTTCTATACGAATTTTACATCCTGTGGGACGGAAACCGCCGTTTCCGTGCCGTGCATGTTTTCCAACCTGACCCGCACCGGATATTCGCTCGAAAAGGCCGAAAGCCAGGACAACATGCTGGATGTCCTGAAAAGAGCGCAAATCCAGATTTTGTGGATCGATAACGACGGCGGTTGCAAGGGCGTCTGTAAAAACGTCGAGACAATCGATATCCGCAAGGAATATGCAGGCAATACTGAATACTGCAACAGCGCGGGATGCCTCGATGCCGCACTTGTTCCGGAGCTGGAAAAGCAGCTTGCAAAACTAAAGGATGAAAATACGGTCGTTGTACTGCACCTGATGGGCAGCCATGGCCCCGCATATTATAAACGCTATCCGCAAAACTTCGATGGCTTCAAACCCGACTGCCGCCAGAGCGATGTCCAGAACTGCCCGTCGGACGCATTGGTCAACACCTACGATAATACCATCTTGTATACAGATGAGGTTATCAGCCGCGTCATTGGCGTATTGCAGAAAAACAGCGCGCGCTGGGATTCGTCTTTGCTGTATCTTTCCGACCACGGCGAGTCACTGGGAGAAAACGGCATCTACCTGCACGGGCTGCCGTACCGCCTGGCACCCAGGGAACAAAAGCACATCCCTTTTATCGCGTGGTTTTCAGATGGCTTTCTCAAAAAGAACAATATTTTGAAAAAGTGCCTCGCCGACAGCGCCGCGAATGAATATTCGCAGGACAATCTGTTCCACACCATGCTGGGCCTTGCGGATGTTTTGACGCAGACATATGACATCAAATTGGATATGTTTAGACCCTGCCGTGAATAAAGGCGTATTTATCCGCCATCACAAAACATCCGGACATTGAAATTTGGGGCTTTTTGATTTTCAATGGCGAGGGTCGAGGCGTGGCTGCCTTGCCGACGGGGATTGCAGGCCGGAATAAGGATCGTCGCGAGGTCCGTCATGTATCAAAGATTTTTTTCATTTCATATTCCTCTATTTTATTAATTCAGGACCCTGTGTCCAAGAGGTCCTATCGCATCGCTGAGCCCCATGCGGAAGCGCCGCTGCCCAAAGATTAATTCCAGCTTAATATTCACATCATTATCGCATGATACTGATCATGTGATCACGTTTCACATGCCATCTGGGCTATGCCGATGCTTCATGCGCGATTAAAATCGATTTTATCGGCATTCTCCTCGTTTGGAGTGCGGCAATATGTTCGCAAAATTGCGTATATTTTTTTCGGTTTGACAGCGTTAATCGGCATTCAAGTCACTCTGCTTGTAGCAAGCGGCAACTTCCATACAGTCGTAAAGGGCGAGCTTTACCGCACCGCCCAGCCTTCAGCAGCGCGCTTGACGCAACTGATAGGCGATTACCGCATCAAGTCCGTCATAAACCTTCGCGGGCGGCATGCCGAAAAAAAATGGTACAAGGATGAGGTTGCCGTGACCTCTGCCTTAAATATCTCGCACATCGATTTTAGAATGAGTTCCTCCCGGCAGATGTCGCCACACCAGACAGCCGAGCTGATACGCATCATGCACGATGCGCCTAAACCGATTTTGCTGCACTGTGATCACGGCATCAATCGCGCAGGCCTTGCCTCGGCCTTATATCTGGCTGCAAATAAAAAAGGCACCGAAAATGAATCCGAAATGCAGCTTTCCCCCCTATACGGATATTGGCCGATTTTTTTCCTGCCTACATATGCCATGCACGAAAGTTGGGAGGATGCGGAACACGGATTTGAATTCTAGACAAATGACCTATGCAGAGTAGTTATCGATGCCGCCATCCTTCACAAAGGTACAAAAATTCTTTTAGAGGTGAATAAATTTAGCGCTTTAAAAAATTAATAGCCGCGCCTACTACGCCGTCCGGATGCGCAAGTGTCAGGGTGCGGGCGTGCCCGGCAATTTCAAATTGCGTCTCGGTTTTTCCAGCATAGGCCCGCCGATGAGGGTTTTCTCGGCGGTGCCGCCGAGGCGTTCCAGCGCGTCATGGGCTTTTTCGATGGGGGTTTTATCGCTGAATTCGTCGAAGGTTTTCATCACCACAGCTTCGGATTTCGTGCCGATATTGTGCGTGATCTGCGTATAGGTGCGGGCGGAGAAGTTGAAGATTTCGGTGAGCCTGTAACCCAGCCCCCGCTCCGTCGCCGAAAACGCCACGCGGTCAGGCGACAGCAGCTGCCACGGGTCAGCGGGCTTGCGCTCTGCCTGTTTCACTTCCTCGGCAAGCTGGCGCTCTGCCGCTTTCTTTTCACGGTCGCGCCGTTGTTGAGCGGCATCGGCCTTTAATACCTGCGCCTGATAATCCATTCCGCCCTCAACCGCGAAATCCCAGACGGTTTTGCCGTTCTTGGTAACAGCGTGCATATCCGCACCCGCCTTTACCAATACCGCAATTACATCGGCATCGCCGCGGGCGGCGGCCAGATGCAGCGGCGTGACGCCCTGTTCATCCGCCACATTCACCTCGACATGCGCGTTGATGAGGAATGACACGCCTTCGGTTTTATATCCCTGCATTGCCGCCCAATGCAACGGCGTGCGTCCGGCATTATCACGCGCGTTCACATCTGCACCGAATTTCACAAGATCGCTCATTTTGTACGAGATGGAGTAATCTTTTTCCTGCACCGCATGATGCAGCAGCGTGACGCCCTGCGTATCTTTGGCGTTCACATCGACGCCGCGGTTGAGGAACATGGCCACCAGTTCGCGCCCGTTTTTATAATTGTAATCGTCACGCTGGATGGCGATGTGCGCCGCAGGCCGGCCTTGCGCGTCTGTCACGAAAGGGTCTGCGCCGCTGACCAGTAAGGCGCGCGCAGCTTCGGCATCGCCGCGCGTGACGGCGTTCAGCAGCCTGATATCGTTATCCCGAGTTGCGGGCATCGGCATGTTCCGTTTTGGATTTGGATGTATTTTACATACGACAGAAGCGGCATCGGGTCAATATGCCAATATTTATGGTAATTTACTCCTTGATATGCCCGTTTTTCTTCAGCACATAAGCGAGGCGCGCCAGCGCGTTTTTCTTGAATATGGCTTCGCCCGCACCCGCCGGGCACTGGATGACGATTTCGGTCATGGTTTCGGTGTCCATCGCGCTCACGCGCATCGCGGGGCCCATCTGCCTGAATTCGAAAATGACCTCGCGCCCATCGAGTATTTCTGCCATATTTTCCCTCAACCAAGCCATCTTAGGATTAAACCGATGAACGCTCAAGCAGCCGCGAGTATCCCCATGGAAAAGAAACTGGATAAATCCAAACTGAAACCGTCCTTTAAATGGGACGACGCGCTGCTGATCGACGACCAGCTGACGGACGAGGAGCGCATGATCCGCGATGCGGCGCGCGACTATTGCCAGGATAAGCTGATGCCCCGCGTGCTGGAGGCAAATCGCCACGAAACTTTCCACCGCGAGATCATGACCGAAATGGGCGCGCTCGGCCTTCTTGGATCGACGCTACAGGGTTACGGCTGCGCAGGCACGAATTACGTTTCCTACGGCCTGATCGCACGTGAAGTCGAGCGCGTAGACAGCGGTTACCGTTCCGCCATGTCGGTGCAATCATCCTTGGTCATGTATCCGATCTATGCCTTTGGCACCGAAGAACAGCGCCAGAAGTATCTGCCGAAGCTTGCGACCGGCGAATGGGTCGGCTGCTTCGGGCTGACCGAACCTGATGCGGGTTCCGACCCCTCCTCCATGAAAACCCGCGCGGTGAAGACGGCGGGCGGCTATACGCTCAAAGGGTCCAAAATGTGGATCACCAATTCGCCGATCGCCGATGTGTTTGTCGTTTGGGCGAAAGACGAAGCCGGCGATATCCGCGGCTTCGTGCTGGAAAAGGGCATGAAGGGTTTGTCTGCGCCGAAGATCGAGGGCAAGTTCTCGCTCCGCGCCTCCATCACCGGCGAAATCGTGATGGACGATGTGTTCGTGCCGGAAGAAAACAAATTCCCCGAAGTGAAGGGCCTGACCGGGCCGTTCTCCTGCCTCAACAATGCGCGCTATGGCATTTCATGGGGTGCGCTGGGCGCAGCCGAATTCTGTTTCCATCAGGCGCGCCAATACGCGCTCGACCGTATCGTGTTCAACCGCCCCTTGGCGGCGAACCAGCTGATCCAGCTAAAACTCGCCAATATGCAGACGGAAATAACCCTCGGGTTGCAGGGCGCGTTGCGTCTTGGCCGTCTGAAAGATGAAGAACGCGCTGCGCCGGAGGCAATTTCGATGATGAAACGCAACAACTGCGGCAAATCGCTGGAAATTGCCCGCATCGCGCGCGACATGCTGGGCGGCAACGGGATTTCAGACGAATTCCACGTCATCCGCCACTGCATGAACCTGGAAGCTGTTAATACGTATGAAGGCACGCATGACGTCCATGCCCTGATTTTGGGCCGTGCGATCACAGGCATTCAGGCCTTCGGTTAAGCCTTGGATCCCGTATCCATCCTTTTGCCGCTGCTGGTGGTGGTTTGCGGGATTGTCGTGCTTCGCCGCCGCAAGAAACGTGCAGGCGTTTTCGAGGTCAACAACGACATCCTGCCGGTCATTACGGTTCCTGTGACGCCGAACGGCGATGCGCTGGACCAGCAGCGCGATGCAATCCTTGGCCAGCTCTGGACGGTGATTGCAGGTCTGGAAAAACAGCGGCAATCCGACACGGAAAATGCTGAGGGCTGGGCGATGCTGACCGGCGCAATCCTGAAATACGCAACCGCGGTGCAGCTGCGCCCGCGTGACATTCCCGTTATCGTGATTGCGACCACGAACGCCGCATCGATACTTGAGCGCGAGAGCGAGAATGAATTGCCCGATCCGATAAAGGCGTCAAACATCCATGAAATGTCGTATTTCCTGAACCGTGCCGCCGCACCGCACAAGGATGTGCTGCTGAAAACCCACGGTCATGCGCTGATGCCGGACGAGACGAAACATGCGCTGGATTTCATCAACAGCCTGCAATGGGACAGGGCGCAAAAGGCCTTTGTCCCCAAGACACTGCATTAAAAAAAATCAGGGTTTCGGCAGTTTCGGCGACGGGAATTTGTCCAGCACCATTTTTGAAATGCCGGTCGTGCCCACATTGAATCCTTCGGCGAATTCCTTTTCCGCATGGATCTTGAATATCGCCGCCAGGATCTGGTCCTTCGCTTGGGTGTTCGTATCGCGCATGTACACGGTGCGGCGCGAATTGCCGAGCGATAAATGCAGGTGCAGATAATCGACCGTGCCGTTTTCCGGCTTCGCAGCGATAAACGGAATTTCGAAATCATGAAGCGTCACGGTGCCATTTGCCAGGATCGGCAGGTTTTTGTCGGTTTCCATGCCTTGGTTGGCGGCGCGGACGGAAAGTGCGGCGGGCATGCCGTTTTCCTGCATGTCCTTTACCGCTTCCTGCAGCGCGCCCAGCGTAAAGCCCAGCAGCTTCGTTTCGCGTGCGCCGCTGTAATCGGCGCGGATCTTGTCGAATTTTTCCTGCAGCGGGGATGATTTCATGGCGCAGGCTTGGTCAGAAGCGGCGCGGCAATCATTTTTTTATCCAGCATAGCGGTGATGCCGGTTGCGGGCACGTTATATTCCGCCAGCACATTCTTTTCAGCCACCGCATTGACGATGACACTCATGACCGCGTCTTTCAGGCTGACGGCGTCAATCGTCGCAGGCGGCTGCCACGGGCCAGACCATTTATGTTGGCGCTGTGACGTAAACAGCGCGACTTCGCTGCCCGCCAGATAGGCATGCAATGTGGATTCCTGATAGTTGTGCGCATGCACCCAATCAAGACGCTGGCCGTTGGCAATGGTGGTCGCATTCGCAATTGTCGTGCGGGCATTATCGACGGGCGCAGACAAGCCTTCGCGGCGCGGGCGCACCTCCAGCGACACGTTCATGCCGCTTTCCTGCAGGGCGACGGCGTCGCGCAGCGCCTCCAGATAGAGGCGCGAATGGCGCTCCTCCAGCGACTGGCGGTGCAGGCCGGCAAAAGTATCGAATTTGGTTTTAATATCGGATTCTTTCATGGTTATTTTACATACTACACCCGATAGCGGAACACAACCCCCTACCGGTTAACAGGCTGAATACAATAGAAAAAGCCGCCGGAATGCGGCGGCTCTTTCTTCGAAATTTATCGGTAATTACAGTCCGGGAGCCTTGGGCGTCGCGCCTGGAACCAGCGGCTGTACTTTGTTGACCGTGATCTTGTTCGCAGCTTCGATCGGCACAGTCATCGAAATTTTCTGGCCGTCGACCACGGTGTCAAACGTGATCATGGTGCCGGACAATGCGCCCGTAGCCGTCTGCTGGCCGCCGCCCTGAACGGGCTGTGCCTGCGGGTTGGCGGCAGGCTGCACGGTTTGCGGCTGGCCCGTTTGACCCTGCGCCGCGCGGCGTGCATCGGCTGCTGCCTTCGCACGCGCCTGCAATTCTTCCTGCGGTACTTCGCGAACGCTCAGCAGGTTAGGGAAGGTGTGGACGAACGGCACGTCGATGCGCGAACCGTAATAACGGATGTGATAGGTTTTGTTCGCGGGGCTTGCAGCCTCGCGCGCTTTTTTATCGGCGGGAGATTCATCGTAGGGCGCGTAAGTATCGCGGCCATCCGACAGCATGTCCTGCATGTCTTTCGAATTGAATTTCAGGTGCAGCAGCGTGTTTTCATTCGCCAACACTGTGCCTTTGTCGGTGATGATCTTGTAGTTATAGATCGCGCCCTTGTCCTGGTCATAGCGCACGTATTCCGATTTCACTTCCTTGATCTTCACTTCGGTTTCATGGATCGTGCCGTAGTGATAATAAGCCGGGCCACCAATCGCCGCACCGCCGATCGCCGCCATGATAAAGGCGCGCTTCAGCTTGCTGCCGACCTCGCCCGCTTTTTCTTTAAAGGTCTTCTTGCGACCATAACTGGATGCCATTTCTGTCTCTCCCGTAACGAAAATCAAAATGAAATTATGAATTAAAAGAAATTAGCACCGTAAAGATGAAAGGTAAATGCAGGAAAAGAATAATGCTTAACCAATGGTCATAATGTACAATAGACATAACAAGTCCCCATTTTCGCCTAAGCCATTCCAACGCTTTCAGCAGTCGGCAACGTGATTAATGCGCACAGGTCGCGCCGGGGGAAAGACGCCATTATCGGAACAGGAGAAGCGGAACTTTACAGGATTTGATCAGGCTTGCCGTCGTACTGCCCAACAGAATGCTGCGCATCCGCGAATGGCTGTACGCCCCTGTCACCAGAAGATCGATACCCTTTTGGTCGACATAAGAGGTTATAACCTGATCGGGCATTGTGCTCTGCTCTGTTTTCGTGACCACCTGGAACCCGCCGCTCTGCAACTTTGCTGTGGCGGCCGCCACATCCGTCTGGCCTGAAACGGCCTCGACTGCAAGCAAATGACATTCAAGCCCCTTCAGGAGGGGACTTCGTGAAATGAATTCGACGGCTTTCAGCACGCTGTCCTTGCCGTCATAGGCAACCACAAACTTCTTGATCGGGCGCACGACGGAAGAGACAACAAAAAGCGGCTTATGAACCGCCCGCGCAACCTTCTCCAGATTTGAGCCTAAAAATGTGGAATTTAAATCCGCATGCTCTCCCCGTTTTCCAAGGAAAATCATGTCCACCGAATGTTCCAGTTCCAGAATTGCGTCAACAAGGCTCCCGCGCCGGTGAACCGTGTTCACGTTTGCGACGTCAAACTTCCGAAGCACTTTCGCGCCATGCTCGAGGATGATCTTTCCTTTTTTTTGATCAAGACGGCCCCGTTCTTCGTCGACTTTCGTCAGTTCCTCAAGCAGTTCACTGCGCGTATCAACGCCGATTGCGCCCGTATGGTCGGCGGGCGCCTGATAATCAGAATGACGGCGAAGCACATGGAGCAACTCGACGCTTGCGCCCATTCTCTGCGCGGCCCAGGCGGCGTTAGCGCAAATATTGTCTGCATATAACGAGCCGTCAACGCATACCAGTAATTTCGCCATGATGCGGCTCCCTTAATGTTTCAGCATTAACTCAAGCGCGCCGGGCTTGTCATGTATGGCCAGCTTATCGACAATCGTGGCGCTGGCCTCGTTAAGGCCGATGACCTCGACGACTGTGCCTTCGCGCCTGAATTTAAGGACGACTTTATCAAGAGCGGCTACAGCCGACAGATCCCAGAAATGCGCTTCGCTGACATCGATAGTGACATTTTGCACGACCTGTTTGAAGTCGAAAGAGTCCGCAAAGGAGTCCGCAGAGGCAAAGAACACCTGTCCATAAACCTTATAGGTACGCTTGTCTTTATCTTCACTCAAGGAGGAATCGATTTTCAGCAGCTGGGAAACCTTTCGCGCAAAAAACAGCGCGCTCATCAGCACCCCCACAAAGACGCCAAATGCAAGATCGTGTGTCAGTACGACAACCGCGACGGTAATCACCATCACGATGCTGGAACTGGGTGGATGAGTCCGCATGTTCTTGAGCGACGCCCAGCTGAATGTGCCGATGGACACCATGATCATCACGGCGACAAGCGCGGCCATCGGAATCTGGCTGACCCATTTGCCGACCACGAGCATGAGGAACAACAGGAACAAGCCGGCAAAAAGCGTTGAAAGGCGGCCGCGGCCGCCAGATTTGATGTTGATAACGGACTGCCCGATCATGGCGCATCCCGCCATGCCACCAAAAAAGCCGGCGACAATATTGGCTGCACCCTGCCCTGCGCATTCACGGCTTTTGTTACTGGGCGTATCAGTCAGGTCGTCCACGATGGTCGCCGTCATAAGAGATTCAAGCAATCCGACCGCCGCAAGTGTCAAAGCATAGGGGAATATGATCTTCAGCGTTTCAAGGTTAAGGGGAATATCGGGCAGCAGGAAAACGGGGAGCGTCGAAGGCAGTTGCCCCATATCCCCGACAGTACGAAGGTCAAGCTTGAAAAATATGCTGATGCAGGTCAAAACAATAATGCACACCAGCGGCGATGGGATGGCTTTCGTGAATCGTGGCATGATGTATATTATCGCCAGCCCCAATGCGACCATGCCGTACATCAGAAATCCCGCATTTTTAAATTCCGGAAGCTGCGCCATGAATATCAGGATAGCGAGCGCGTTGACGAAGCCTGTAACGACGGATTTCGACACGAATTGCATCAGGCTGCCAAGGCGCAGAACGCCGGCCAACATCTGGAGGATCCCCGTCAGAATCGTCGCCGCCAGCAGGTATTCCAGTCCGTGCTGCTTGACCAGCGTCACCATGACAAGCGCCATAGCGCCCGTGGCGGCTGAGATCATCCCCGGCCTGCCGCCGACGAAAGCGATGACCACGGCGATGCAGAATGAAGCGTAAAGCCCCACTTTAGGATCCACACCAGCGATAATTGAAAACGCGATAGCCTCGGGGATGAGCGCGAGCGCAACAACCATCCCGGCCAATAGATCATTGCGGATGTTGCCAAGCCAATGTTTGTGGATATGAGTGAATAAAATAGAAAACATGCGCGAGTTGTATCCCGGTGATTTTGGATTGTGCTCTACCTGCGGGACGGAAGCTTATCAATAGCGGCTGGAGAGCACAAACCAATGAACTTCCGAGAGTATGGAGCTGCCAGATCCTATGTCTATTTACCTAATAAGGCAACAAAATAATGCGGCTATGCAGCATGAGCTTTACCGCCGCCGTTGATGCAGGTGGTGTCTGGATCACATGTTTCGCATGTTTTTAAATGCAAAGCTTTCTTGATGGGGGTAATCGGACCGGGTGTATACAAACTCAAGAAACGTTCAGGCCGCCGGAGCCCATTTGCTCCGCCCAGAAGGTTTCGAGGTCGCGCAGGACCGTGCTCATGGTGTCGAAGCGGGCGTTGGTGAGGCCGGCGCCGGCGAGTTTGTCTTCGTGTTTCTTATACAGCTTGGTGATGGCGTCGGAGAGCTTGCGGCCTTTTTCGGACAGCTTCACGCGCACCGAGCGTTTGTCGTGGATCGAGCGTTCCTGCACCAGATAGCCGTTTTCGACCATCTTTTTCACGTTATACGATACGTTGGAACCTAGATAATACCCGCGCACCGTCAATTCGCCGACCGTCAATTCATCGGTGCCGATGTTGTGCAGGATCATGCTCTGGACGTTGTTGATGTCGAGGATATTGGCGCGTTCCAGCTCGACCTTCAGCACATCCAGAAACTGGCGGTGCAGGCGTTCGATCAGGTTAATCGCGTCGTAATAAGGTGAACTCAAAACTGGTCACTCCCAAACATCATCTGGATTTATTCTAGGGCATATCAAGGTGTTGTGCAAAGAAAGAAACAATCGGACGTAATATGTCTATTAAAACGTGAGATCCTGCGCGCCGAGGGGCTCGAAATACTTTTCGATTTCCGCATCGGGAACATCGCTCAACCGCTCCGGCTTCCATTTGGGCTGGCGGTCCTTGTCGATCAGGGCGGCGCGGATGCCTTCGTAGAAATCATGGTTCGCGGCAACGGCTTGGCTCAGGCGGTATTCCATCGTCATCACCTGCGCAAACGGCATATGCGCGCCAAGGCGTATCTGGCGCAGCGCAACCTTCAGGCTGGTCGGCGACATGGCGTACATCGCCTGCAACGTCTCGCGCGTCCAGTCGAATGCCACACGCTGCAATTCGTCCACGATATCTTCCACGCGGTCATAACCAAAACAATGGTCGATCATCGCCCGGTGCGGCGCGATTTCGGAATCGCCCGGCGCATTGCCCGCAAATTCCTCGATTGCATCCGTCACATGCTGGTGCGCGGTCTTGCGCGGGTCCCATTTCAATCCTGCCAGCGATGCCAGCAATTTCGGCATATCGGCATTCAGGACAAAATGCGTGGCAAAGCCGATGTAAATGGTGTCAATCGCCTTGATGCGTTTGGACGTCAGCGCAAGATACGCGCCCGTCTGCCCCGGGCAGCGCGGCAGGAAATATCCGCCGCCCACATCGGGGAAAAATCCGATATTTGTTTCCGGCATGGCAAACAATGTGTTTTCCGTGACGACGCGGTGCGAGCCATGCGCCGACACGCCTTTGCCGCCGCCCATCACAATGCCGTTGATGAGGGAGATGTAAGGCTTCGGGAATGTCTGGATGCGGTGGTTGAGGATATATTCCTCGCGGAAGAAATCGCGCATCAGCTGGCCGTCGCTTGTGCCTTCCTGAGCGGCCTTCGCATCAATCGCGACAGCCTTTACATCGCCGCCCGAACAAAACGCGCGGTCACCCGCACCGGTGATGGCAACGGCCTCGATATTTTTGTCCTTTGCCCATTCGACCAGCTGCGCATCAATCGCGCGGATCATCGGCAGGTTCAGCGCGTTCAGCGCCTGCGGGCGGTTCAGGGTGATCAGACCCAGATTGCCGCGCCGTTCGAAAATAACATCCTGTTCCTGCGTCATGTTCCCAATGCCCGTTTGCCCGCTGCCATTTGAATAGTGCATAATACCATAGAACCTATCCGTTCAAGAATAAAGGCGAGAGATGCCAATGCCATGGTTTGTTTACATACTTGAATGCGCCGACGACACTTTATACACAGGCATTACCAATAATCTGGATAAGCGCATCAAGGCCCATACGGATGGCAAGGGCGCGAAATATACGCGCGGGCGCGGGCCACTTATTCTCCGATATACAGAAAATCACCCCACGAAAGGCTTTGCCCTGCAACGTGAAGCTGTCATAAAATCGTTGGGTCGGACTCAGAAATTGAAGCTGTTTCCAAAGAAGCCAAAACGAACCCGCAAGGCACCATGACGGTCGTCACGCATTACGATACGCTGAAGATCACACGCGATGCCCCGCCCGAAGTCATTCAGGCGGTATACAAGGCGCTTGCACAAAAATACCACCCCGACAAAAACCTGAACAACCCCGAAGCCGTCCGCATGATGCAGATGGTGATCACGTCCTATAAAACCCTCGCGGATGACACAAAGCGCAAAGAGCATGACGCATGGGTAACGAAACAAATTCCCCCGCCACCCCAGCGCGCACTGAGCCCGCAGGAAAAAGCAGCCGAGGAAAAAGCCGCGACCCATGCGGAAGCCGCCGCCAAATGGACAAGCTGGGCCGTATCCACCGCGCTCGAGGCGAAAACTGCGCGCGAGAAAGCAACACAGGCCGCAACCAAGGCCGCCAACTGCCCGCCTTCGGAAAAGGCGAAGTGGGACGCATGGGCGAAACAATCCGACGCCGATGCGGCGGAGGCGGAGAAAAAAGCCGCCGCAGCCGCCGCCAGCGCGAAACAAAGCGCAGATGAAGCCGCGAAATATGCTGTCGTCAGCAAGGATGGCCAGATTGTCACCTATTACGACATGCTCACAATCACGCGCGACGCGCCGCCGGAAGTCATCGCCGCCGCCTGCCGCGCAATGGGACAAAAACTGCCAAACGATCCTGCTGTCTTAAAGGCTATCGAGCACCTGTCGGACGCCCCGAAAAAAGCCGCGCATGACGCGTGGATCAGCGAAAAAGACCCCACCGCCGGCGGCCCCCGCAAATCGACGGCAGAAGAACTGGCCGCCCGCGCCCGCGCCGACAAGGCATCGATAGAGGCCAAGGCGCTTACCGCCGTCGCCGATCAGGCGGACGAAAAGGCCGTCGAGGCCGAACGCAAATACGCCGATGCCGCCGTCACCGCCAAGCAGAAGGCTGCC
>JBBRVE010000035.1:0-27095 GCA_038247245.1 Bdellovibrionales bacterium
AACATGCGCGACAAGATCGAACCCATCCAGCCCGTCGCGCGTGACAAGAAACTTTTCTGCTTTGGCTACGGCTATACCGCAAGTTTCCTTGGCGAACGCCTGCGTGAATTCGGCTGGAAAATCGCAGGCACAACGACAGACCCCGATAAACGCGCGTTCCTGAAGCAATCCGGCATCGATGCGATGCTGTATGACCAGACGCATACCATTATGGACCCGTTCGAAACTTTTGCTGATGTCACACATGTGCTGATTTCCATTCCGCCCGGCGCGGATGGCGATCTGGTGGTCGACGCGCACGGCTTTGATATCGCCAGCATGCCGAACATCGAATGGGTGGGTTATCTTTCCACCACGGGCGTCTACGGCAATCAGGATGGCAACTGGATCGACGAACGTGCAACGCCGGAGCCGACCAGCCGCCGCGGTTCTTTACGCCTGCGCGCTGAGCAGCAATGGAATTTCCTGCACCTGAACGACGGGCTGCCGTTGCATACATTCCGCCTGTCGGGCATTTACGGGCCCGGCCGCAGCGCGATTGATTCCGTGCGCGCGGGCACCGCACGCCGCATCGACAAGCCCGGCCATGTGTTCAATCGCATTCATGTGGATGACATCGTGCAGGCGTTGATCGGTTCGATGAACAAACTGAACCCCGGCGCAATTTATAACCTGTCCGACGATATGCCGTCGCCCAGCCACGAGGTTGTGACCTTCGCCTGCAACCTGATCGGGATTGATGCGCCGCCGATGACAGAATTCGAGCAGACCGAAATGGCCCCCATCGTGCGCAGCTTTTACAAAGACAACAAACGCATCAAAAATGACCGTCTGAAAAACGAACTGGGCGTGACGCTGCTGCACCCCGATTTCCGCTCCGGCCTGCAGGCTTGCGTTGAAATAGACGAAGACACCGCCGCCTTCCTGAAATTCGAAGACCGCGAGCAATCTGCCGGTAAGTGAAGCTTATCCGTGCTTGAGCGCGGGCGGTGTGGACGGTTTCGTCGCGTCCAGTTTCAGCATTTTGCGCACATCATCCATGCTTTCCGATGCCACGGCGCAGATTTTATCAGCGCCGCCGTAATAGACATACAAACGGCCGTCATCGATCACCGCGCCGCAGGTGAACACGACATTGTTCACATCCCCCTTCAGCTCGTAATCCATTTCAGGGCGCAGCATCGGCTTGTCGGATTTTGCCAGAATTTTCGTGGGGTCGTTTTTGTCGAGCAGCAGCAGGGAGATCGTCCAGTTAAAATCGGACGAGATGCTGGAATAGGCGAGCAGCAGGCCTTCGTTGATTTCGATGGGCGGCGCGCCGGGTTCGACGCCGAGGCCTTCATGCTTGCCGGATGCGCCCAGCAACAAATCTTTCTCGATATCGCGCGTCAGCCAGAAACTTTCCCATGCCTTCGTATCCTTGATGTCGAAGTTTTTCGGCAGCGGGGTCATCATGGTGCGTTCATGCACCTGTTCGTCTTTCCACATAAAAAACAAATTTCCCGCGCTTTCGAACACCAATCCCGCTTTGCAGCGGCGGTCGGGGCCGATGGTGCCGTGTTTTTCGAACGTCTTGAAATCTTTCGTGCTGGCCATGGCGATGCGGATGCCGTCGCCGGCATCGGGCTGGTCGAGGGGCTTGGCGATCGAGGTGTAGAAAATATAATAGGTGTCGCCGACTTTCGTGATGCGCGGGTCTTCCGCGCCATACTTGTCGAACGGCTGGTCGGGACCAATCGCCTTTTCATCCAGCAGCCTGAACGGGCCGGTCGGCGTTTGCGCATCCCACAGGCTGATATGCGACGTATAATTTCCGGTGAAGGAATTTACAGGCCCGATTTTCTCGTATCCCGCAGGCACGGAGCGCACCAACAACACATAGCGGCCATCATCAAGCTTGGCGGCGGCAGGATTGAAGGTAGCGCCCAAATCCCCTTCGGGGCTGACGATGATGCCGTGGCGTTTCATGAAGGATTATCCGGCGGTTTCGAGTTCGCGGCGGGCGGCGCTTTCGGCGGCCTGCACTTTTTTGCCTTCCGGCACTTTTTCAGGCAGAACGACCGTCACGATGGTGCCAACGCCCACTTCGCTGTCGATATCGATGGTGCCGCCATGCAGCTCCACCAGGTCTTTGGTGATCGCGAGGCCAAGGCCGGAGCCTTCATGGTTGCGCGTGAATTCGGATGACACTTGCTCGAACGGCAGCGTCACGACATCCAGCTTTTCGCGCGGGATGCCGACGCCGGTATCGGATACGACCATCGCGACGCCGCCCAGTTCGGGGAAGCAGCGCACATCGACCGTGCCGCCGGGTTTCGTGAACTTGACCGCGTTCGACATCAGGTTCAGCAAAATCTGCATGACCGCGCGGCGGTCCGCCATGATGTGGATATCGTCGGGAATGTCGTCTGCGACCAGTTTCACCTGCACTTCATGCGCGCGGCCTTCGACCATGTGGATCGCAAGGCGGATGATTTTGCCGACGTTCAGTTCCTCGACATACAATTCATACTTGCCTACTTCGATCTTGGACATATCAAGGATGTCGTTGATAAGGTCGAGCAGGTGTTCGCCGGACTGGCGGATGCCGCTGATGTAATCAAGATAGCGCGCGTTGCCCATCGGCCCCAGCAACTGTCGCTGGATCATTTCAGAGAAGCCGATGATGGCGTTCAGCGGCGTGCGCAGCTCGTGAGACATATTCGCAAGGAAGCGCGTTTTCGACGCATAGGCGCTTTCCGCCGCTTCCTTCGCTTCGCGCAGTTGTTTTTCGTGCTGCGTGCGTTCGGTGATGTCCTGCATGATACCGAACAGCGCTTCAACTTCGCCGGTCTTCATGTTGACCTTGCAGCGGCCTTCGCAACGCACATAACGGATGCCACCTGTGGGGCGGCGCACGCTGAATTCCAGCGCGTAGTCGCGCTTGCGGATCAAGGCACGCTGGAATACGCGCATGATGCGGCCTAGGTCGCGTTTCAGCAGCATCGCGCTGACGGTATCAATCGTCGGTTTGTATTTATCGTGATCGACGCCGAAGGTGGTGTAAATCTGTTCGGACCATTCGATCCCGGACTGCCCCGCTTCCCAGTACCAGTGGCCCATGCGGCCGATCTTCTGCGCTTCGGACAGTTGCGCTTCGCGGCGCTGTAACTCGATCTCGTGCTGCTTGATCTCGGTCACGTCGCGGCCGACGATGTAGATATGCTCGCCGCCCGCCTTGTGGATCCATTCGATCCAGCGGTACGAACCGTCCTTGCAGCGCGCGCGGCATTCGAAATCGACGCGCGTTTCGGTATCGAGCGGCGCATGGATGACCTTTTGCATCAGCTGCACGATATGGTCGCGCTCTTCCGGATGGATCAGGTCGATGAAGGGGAACAGTTTCAGTTCAGGGTCGCTGAAGCCCAGCACGCGGTTGAACGCGAAGTTCACGCGCACGAACGACATATCACGGCGATACACGCCCAGCAGGTCGTTCGAGAGGTTCAGGAAATGGCGCAACTCGCCATCGGCCTTGGAAATATGCGTAAGATCCGGTTTGCGCTCGTTGCTGGCGCTTTCGGTTTCGTGCTTGTCGTGGTTTTCGGCGATGAAGGCCGCGAATTCTTTGGCGACAAGGTTGAAATCGCCCTGCTGCTTTTGTTTCTTCAGCTTGTCTTCGGGATCGAGCCAGATGACGGTGAAACGGCGGCCACCGGCGGCATCGACGCGGTCGATGCGCGCCTGTATCACAACAGGGTCGCGCTCGCGGCGCAGCAGCGCGACTTCATAAAATCCGGATTGCAGGTCGGCAAGGTCGAGGCTTTGATGCGTGCTGTCGAGCGCGGCCACGATGCGAATCAGTGATTGAAGGGGCTTGTTCAGGAGCGCAGTCGCGCCCTGCCCCAGCGCCCATCCGAGCGCAGGACTGATGAACACGAGATCGCCTTTCGCGTCAACGACGCAGCGCATCATGTCCTGATCGGTTTTCGGATGTGCGGACTTACGCCGGTCCGGCATTGCAACCCATCTCCCCGTAACTAAACACCCACAACATTACTGTATGGCAGAATTAACAATTAGTACAGCGATTGCATTTGATGCGTATTGGCTTTCCAATTCGTTATTAAATTTAACTGACTCATCTATTTGGGATTTTTAGTTTCGCAGATTTTTTTAAATTGTTTATTATGTAAATACAAATCGTTAATTTAGCGCGTATCTGCATTGACGCTCCATACCGCTTATGTTAACAACAGATAGTCTCAAAATCGGTACAAAGAATCTGTTGAAAGGGAACCACAATGGCCTTGATCCCCCCGCAATTCAAACTCGCCTTTATCTTCGCGAAAATGGCGCGCGATCATGGCCCCAAACTGCTCCATTCCAACAATCCCGACCTGCTGACGAAAGATCTGGGCGATGCGCTGCACCGCCAGAAAGACATTCTGTCCGATCCCGGCAAGGGCGCAATCATGACGGCATATGATGTGCTGCCGATCATCCTTGAAGTAAAAATCCTCACCCTCGCTGTTGCATCCAAGCTCGAGATTGATACCAAGGGCAAGCCGATGATCAACGTGCTGGAAGAAATCATCGCGAAATCGGAAGAACGCAACGACGGCAAGTTCTCGAAAGACATCAAGTCCACATTGGGCTGGACCCGCGCGCTGTTCGCCGATCCCGACATTCAGGACGTGCTGCAGATGCCGATGACGGAAATCCAGTCGCCCGACCTGACACTGCGCGGCGTTGGCAAATTCTTCACCACACTCGCAGGCCGTTCGCAGGACGAGCTGGTGCGCGTGCAGGAATTCCTGAAACGCGCCAAAGACGTGCAGGAACCCCCGGCAGCACCCGCAACGCCCGCGCCCGCAGCCGAAGAGAAAAAAACCGCAAAACCGAAAAAGCCCCGCACGCCCAAGGCTCCCAAGGCATAATGTCGCTGGAGATCGGGTTTTTCGACGAAGCCAAAGTAGGACTGGAGGCAAAACGCCTCGCAACCTGCTTCAACCTGTCCGCACGCATGCCGCCGCGCGATGGAAACCCATTGGGTCATGCAGAAGATTTGTTCACGCAAATGACGGGATTGGCGGTCGTGCCGCAATTCAATGACGATGAAGAAAACTACCTGAAGCTAAAGCTGGTGGAAACCGCGTCGGAAATCAACAAGGGCAGCATTTATTCCATGCGCGACCTTGATGAAGCGGCGGGCGTGCTGCACGCCACCGCGAAATCGATGAAACTGCTCCGGTAAATTACTGCACTACTGCGTCGGTTGCGGCTGACGCGCCCAGATAGGTCAGCTCCGCCGTTTCAAGACGGCGCAATTCATCGCGCAGGCGCGCGGCTTCTTCAAATTCCAGATTGGCGGCGGCCTGCTTCATGCGCTTGTCGAGCTGCGCCATGTGGGATTTCAAATCCTTGCCCACCATATGACCGGCATCGGCATCGCCGGTTTTTACCGTCACATGATCGCCCCTTTCAAACACGCTGGCGAGGATGTCGGAAATCTTGCTGCGGATCGTTGTGGGTGTAATGCCGTTTTCGGCGTTGTAGGTCAGCTGTTTTTCGCGGCGGCGGCCTGTTTCCTCCAGCGCCTGCTTCATGCTTCCTGTCATCTTATCGGCATACAAAATCGCGCGCGCATCGACGTTACGCGCCGCGCGGCCGATGGTCTGGATGAGCGAGGTGCGCGACCGCAGATAACCTTCCTTGTCGGCATCCAGAATGGCGACCAGCGCGCATTCGGGGATGTCGAGGCCTTCGCGCAGCAGGTTGATGCCGATCAGCACATCGAATACGCCAAGACGCAGGTCGCGGATAATTTCGATCCGTTCCAGCGTATCGACGTCGGAATGCAGATAACGAACCTTCAAGCCCGTTTCGGTCATGTAGGTCGTCAGATCCTCCGCCATGCGCTTGGTCAGCGTCGTCACCAGCACGCGGTAGCCTTTTTTGACCACCTCGCGGCATTCGGCCAGCAAATCATCGACCTGTTTTTCGGTCGGGCGGATGATCACGGGCGGATCGGTCAGGCCCGTGGGGCGCACAACCTGTTCGGCGAACACGCCGCCGGTCTGCTGCAATTCCCAGTCACCGGGCGTTGCGGAAACAAACACGGTCTGCGGGCGCATCTTGTCCCATTCCTCGAACATCAGCGGGCGGTTATCAAGGCAGGCCGGCAGGCGGAAACCGAAATCCGACAATGTCATCTTGCGCGCGCGGTCGCCCTTATACATGCCGTGCAACTGCGGCACCATCACATGGCTCTCGTCCACGATCAGCAGCGCATCATCGGGCAGATATTCGAACAATGTAGGCGGTGGCGCGCCGGGTGCGCGGCCTGTCAGGTAACGCGAATAGTTTTCGATGCCGGCGCACATGCCCGTCGCCTCCAGCATTTCGATATCGAACGATGTGCGCTGGGCGAGTCGCTGCTCTTCCAGAAGTTTGCCTTCGGCGCGAAACTGCGCGAGACGTTCATGTAAATCGATTTTAATCTGCTTGATCGCCTGCTGCATCGTCGGCTTCGGCGTCACATAGTGGCTGTTGGCATAGACGCGCACGGTTTCGAAACTGTCCATTTTTTCGCCGGTCAGCGAGTCAACCTCGGTGATCGATTCAATTTCATCGCCGAACATCGAGATGCGCCATGCCGCGTCCGACAAATGGGCGGGAAACAATTCCAGCACGTCGCCGCGCACGCGGAATGTGCCGCGCGAAAAATCGATGTCGTTGCGCTCGTAATGCAGCTCGATCAGTTTTTTGACCAGCGCGTTGCGATCGATCTGTTCGCCGACATTGATGTCGAAAATCATGCCGCGATAGGTTTCTACGTCGCCGATGCCGTAAATGCACGACACAGATGCCACCACGATGCAATCGCGGCGCTCCATCAGCGCGCGCGTGGCCGAGTGGCGCAGCCGGTCAATCTGTTCGTTGATGGAGCTGTCTTTTTCGATGAAGGTATCGGTCTTCGGCACATAGGCTTCGGGCTGATAGTAATCGTAATAAGAAACGAAATATTCAACTGCATTATTCGGGAAGAATTCCTTCATCTCTCCGAACAGCTGCGCCGCCAGCGTCTTGTTGGGCGCAAGGATGATGGTGGGGCGGTTGAGGTTCGCAATCACATGCGCGGCGGTAAAGGTCTTGCCCGATCCCGTCACGCCCAGCAGTACCTGGTTTTTTTCATTCGCCTGAATACCTGCCAGTAAATCGGCAATCGCCGTTGGCTGGTCGCCCGACGGCTTGAAATCGGTCACGAGGTCGAAAAGCTTGGCGGACACTTTAACCGACGTGCCTTTGGGTTTGTTTTCCGCTTCAGCGGTCATGAACGCTTCTTTTTCCGGGTCGCCCGCATCTGCTGGCACGGGAAGACCTTGTTAAGGGCCAAGGGAATGGTCGCGGCCGCCGTGAATTCGTCATGCTGCGTTTCGTTGCGCAGATAGGCCATGACAATCACCGCAGCCTGTTCCTTGGATATATCTTCCGGAATGCAAAAATCAATGGTTGGTGCGGTCCCAAAAGACTGCATCAGCACGTGGTAATCTATGACCCCTGCGACATAGCCGATGCAGGCCGCCATCAGCTCGCGTTTTTCGCTGAGACATTCGCGCGCAAGGTCCTTGGTCGCCACATATTGCGCCTCTGCCCCGCGCGCCGGTGCGAGCAGGAAAAGCGTCAGCAGCAATGCGGCGAGTGCCCGTTTCATGGCGTCCTTTTAAAGGAATGCAGGAAACCAGTTTTAAACCTGTTTTATGACTAAGGCAATAACCATTATTTAAGGAATTTCTTGCATAGTTTCAAGGCGTTCTCTAACAATTGTCGAGACGAAAGACCTTCATTTTTTTAAGGATGTACCGATGCGCAAACTCCTGCCCGCCGTTTTCGCCTTTGCCTTCATGGCAACCAGCCACCTTTGCTATGCCGATACCGCAACGCCCGAAGGCGCCGCGGGCATCAAGAAACAGGTGGAGGATGCGCTCGCATTCCCGATGGACCTTGCCAAGACGCAAGGCGACGGACTGACGCTGACCGGCGCGGTCGAAGTGACCCCCAAGGGAGAATATTACGAAGTGAAGATGCCGGGTGCATCAATCGTCACCAATTACGGCTTTAAATTCGACATGGGCACACTTATCGCCAACGTGACCCCGGGCAATGACGGCGCGCTGAACGTTGCGGTTGCTTTGCCCCAGACGATGAAGGCATTCGACGAAACCGCCAAACCCATCGCCGAGATCAAGATCGGCAGCCAGCGTTTCAACGGCACATGGATCCCCGATCTTGGCACCTTTACAAAGGTCGATGCGGAATACCGTGATGTGACAGCAAATTCACTGACCCCCGGTGAATTCACGGCGACTGTTTCCTCGCTTACCTCTAGCATGAACCTGACGCCGAACAGCGACGGCACATGGTCCGGCCCCTATGGCTTCGGCGGTTCGGGCATCAAGCTTGCCTTCAACAAGGGCAGCGCTGCCGATGTCAGCATCGGTTCGATGGCGGCAAATTCGTCGTATGACAAAATCGACCTGAAGGCCCGCAAGAAAATGCAGGATACCGTGGCCGAAACGCTGAAAAAATCGCAAGCCAGCCCCACCACCCCCGATCAGGCCAGCAAGATGATGACGTCCGTCATGGATCAGCTGGGCGGTTACCTTGACGGTATGGGCACTGATATCCAGCTGAGCGATGTTGCCCTGACCATGAAATCGGCAACGCCTGCGCAGCCGAACGCGCCTGCCGCAACCACCCCCGATTTCACCGCAACGCTGGCGAAACTCGGCTTCGTGTTCGACGTGAAGGGCATGCTGCAGCCCAAGGGCTCGACAACGGTGAAGATCCACCTTGATGGCCTGAACGTCGGTGAAACCGATCCCGCCGTAAAAGGCCTGATTCCCACGCAGACCAGCTTCGAAGTGTTTGTTGAAAACCTGCCGATGCGCGATCTGGGAGCCAGCATTTCTTCCGCGGTCAACAGCTTCATGGGCTCGCTCGTGGGCGTTGGCGGCGGTCAGGTTGATCCTGCCAAGCAGGCTGAAATCCAGCAGCAGGCACAAATGCAGATGATGATGCTGATGACAACGCTGCCCCAGCAGCTGGTCAATGCCGGCACCACCATTTCCGTGCATAACACCTTCACCAATGCGCCGGATCTCGGCTCTACGCTCGACGGCCAGTTCAAGGCCAGCGCACAGTCGTCTGTCATGACCGAAGGTGCGATGACGCTGGCACTGACCGGCGTTGATGAAGTTGTACTGAAACTGCAGGCGGCATCCCAAGGTGCCACCCCGAACCCGAAGCTTGCCGGTTACGCATCCGGCCTTGCGATGATACAGGGTTATACCAAGCCCGAAAAAGCATCCGATGGCCGCTCCTTGCGCAAGCTGGTGCTGGCAGTCGACCCCTCGGGCAATGCAACGCTCAATGGCACCCCGCTGAATGCGCTGGTGCCGGGCGCCGGCATCCCGGGCGGCGTGCCCAACCCCGTTCCCTAAGACCGGATGATATAACTTATTCAGGAAGCGGCCCCGTCAAACGGGCCGCTTCTTTTTTGGCTAATTTTATGTCGCGATTTTGTAATATTATGTAATATTGTTGAAATTCTGCCCGATTTGCGATAAGGTGAAATCAGCGTTTCAAGGTGGTGATTCCATGACCGACGACCCCATTCACAACAAAGAACGCAGCGCGACGTATGACCGCATGCTGCTGCTGGCCAAACAGCAGGCCGATGCATTGCCGCTGGTGATCGTGACCGACCTGCACAGCCTGTCGCCCACCAGTGCCGCAAACGATGCCAAGCGTGAAGTCTGGCATTTGGTGGCGCGCGGCATCCAGCATTTGAAGGAAGGCGCCCCCGGCGGCGAAGCCGGATCTATTGCCGGCGCGATTGAAAAAGCGAGCCTGCGCAGTTCGAGCCTTGCCACAACCCTTGGTGTAAAACCGCCCAGATACGAGGCGCAGGAATTCGATATGCCGTTTTTTCAAAACGGCCACGAGGAAGCCATTTTCTTTGCCGCCCGCCTGAGCGAAGCACTGTTGGGCGACCTTGATACCAGCAAGCAAAAGATCACCGAAAAACTGGCGGCAGCGAACCCGGCACAGGCCTTCGGCAGCGATGCGGATGCCGCACAATTGCAAAAGATTTTCGACGCCGTGAAATCCGGCAAGGGCGTTCCAGCCGTACCGCAGCGCGATCTGGTGGATGTGCGCAAACAAACCATTTTGTCGTTCAATTATCTGGTCGATGCCTATGCGGAAGTCGCGCAGGCATTCAAGGCGCAACTGAACGACCTGCCGGTCGCGCCGCGCCCGCAACGTCCGTACCACCCGCCGCAGTCGTTTGATCTTTAATTAAATTCAGGATTTCTTTTCGAGCACATACAGGCTCGAGCGCCCGACGAATTCATATCCGATTTTTCGGTAGATTGAATTTGATACGGGGTTGCGTGCATCCGCATAAAGGCAGCACATTTTCTTTCCCGCATCCAGCTGGCGCTGGCTGATATCGGCGACCACGGCGCTGCCATAGCCGCGACCGCGTTCTTCGGGCGGGGTATACACCATGTTGATGCGCGCGACATTCGTCGTGCCGGAAAAACCAGCCTGAGCACGGGGCTTGCCGTCAACATCCCAGACCATCAGGCGTTCTGCTGCGATCAGTTCGGCTGCTTTTTTAACGGCATCATCCGCGTTCAATTGTTCGGATTTGGGCAGCGCGTCCTGCGCGAAATTGACGATCCATGAACCCAGCAGCTTTTCTTCGCCTGCTTTGGCAAGGCGGCTTTTGCCCTCCGCCATGGGCGGCAGCAGGATCTGTTTCAGTGAATAGATGATCTGGTCCATGTATTCGACCGACTTCTGGCCGGTTTTCAGCGCCCAGCGATCGGCAAAGGTCGAGGCTTCGCCGGCAGGCCCGACAATGCCGGGGAATGCCCAGCCTGCTTCCGCCAGCGCGTCGGCCAGCGGTTCAATCTCGGGCGCGGTTGCGCGGCTCAGCACAACATTGTGCGGCGCCCCCTGGACAGCAGCGACCACAAGGCCGTCATCGTTCATCAAGGTCGCAAAACGGATATCGAATTTCTCGTTGCTCTGCTGCTTTTGCAGGGCAGCATGGCTCAGCGACAAAATCAGGTTATGCTCCGCCTCGCGGCTCTCGAGGTAGTCGCCGTGTTTCTTCAAAAATTCAGCAGGGTTGGTTTCGAATACGACTTGCATCATTCCTGTCCGGATAACAAATAGGCGAGAACCGCATTGAGCCTCTGACGTCCCTTAGGTGTCGCCGTGAGCCGCGAAGGCGAGACTTCGAGCAGCCCCTCTTCTACCAGCATAGTGAGCCTTTTTGCGTTAACAAATGCTGAAAAATGTTTCTGCGCCTCATTCTGGAATTTAACGAGGTCGACACCTTCCATAAGACGGAGTCCCATCATGAGCATTTCACGCCCCCTGCCCGCCGCATCGACCATTTCCATGTCATGGGCACCATGGCCGTGGCGGTTCACGCGCTCCATCCACAATTCGGGCGCGCGGTGGGCGCGGGTCGCCTGCTTCACGCCATCGATGGTCAGGCGGCCATGCGCCCCGGGGCCGATGCCCGCATAATCGCCATAGCGCCAATAAACCATGTTATGCCGCGATTCATCACCGGGTCTGGCATGGTTCGATACCTCATAGGCGGGCATACCGGCGGCTTCCATCATTTCCTGCGTTACCTCGTAGAACGCGGCACCCATATCGCCATCCGGCACGACAAGCTCCCCGCGCTCGTGCAGCGTGTGGAATTTCGTGCCTTCCTCGATCGTCAATTGGTAGAGGGACATGTGTCCGCGCGCGTGCTGCAACGCTTCGGCGAGCTCTTCTTTCCAGCTTTCCACCGTCTGGTCGGGGCGGGCATAGATGATGTCGAAGGAATAACGGTCGAACACCGATGCGGCGGTTTTGACAGCCGCCAAGCCCTCCGCCGCTGAATGCTGACGCGTAAGCTGTTTCAAATCGCCATCACGCAGCGATTGCACGCCGAGCGACACGCGGTTCACACCCGCTGCCTTGAAGCCTTTTAATTTTTCCGCTTCGGTCGAGGTCGGGTTTGCCTCTAGGGTCACTTCGGTGCCCTGCGGGATGCCCCACAGGTCATGCACCGCGCCGATCACAGCTTCGACCGTGGCAGGCTCCATCAGCGACGGCGTCCCACCGCCAAAGAAAATGGATTCGATCTGGCGCGGGCCGGTCATGTCGCGGTAATGGCGCAATTCGGTGAGGTAAGACGCCGCCCAGTCTTTATGCTCCACGCGCTCGCGCACATGGCTGTTGAAATCGCAGTAATGACATTTAAACTTGCAGAACGGCCAATGGATATAGACCGCAAGGCTTTGCAGATCAGCCGGTTCGGTTTTTTTCTTCAGAAGCATTTCGCCAGCATTTTTCTGAACGAGTCGCCACGATGGCTGGACTTTTCTTTTTCGTCCGGCGTCATTTCGCCATAGCTGCGGGTTTCGCCATTCGGCACGAAGACAGGGTCATAGCCATGCCCCTGCAGGCCGCGCGGCGGGAATTGCAGCGTGCCATGCACATAACCCTCGACCGTTTCGTAATGGCCATCTGGCCATGCAAGCACGAGGCAGGAAACGAAGTAAGCGGAACGGTCCGGCTTGTCGCCCATTTCATTCTGCACGCGTTCCATCGCCATGTAGAAATCGCGCGGGCGGCCCGGTTCTTCGGCCCAGTCGGCGGAATAGACGCCGGGCGCGCCGTTCAGCGCGTTGACGCAAAGCCCGCTGTCATCGGCAAGCGCCGGCTTGCCGGTTGCCTCCGCCACCACGCGCGCCTTGATGAGCGCGTTTTCAACAAAGGTCGTGCCGGTTTCTTCCGGCGATTCAACGCCGTATTCGGCGGCGCTGGTCAGTTTGGCGATACGGTCGCCGAACATTTCGCGCAACTCGCGCAGCTTGCCGTTGTTATGCGTCGCCACCACCAGCTCTTCGCCGGTGAATTTACGCGCAGGTGCTTTTTCTTTCAGCTCCGCGCTCACAGGCTAAAACCCGGCGGCTTGGGCGCTTTGGGCGCAAGATAATCCTGCAGGTATTTTTCCATCTTCGCGCGGTTTCCGTAGCGATAAAGTTCGGGATCTTTCTGCAAAGCGGCCAGTGCCGCCTTCGCATCCGCGCCGTTTTCCAGCGCGATGGCGACCATTTCCGGCGCGTTTTTCTGCGCGGCGATGGCCAGCAGCAGGGTTTCCTGCTTGCCTTCGTTGATGCTCACGCCGCCGCGTGCCAGCAGGATTTTGATGGCATCGGCCTGCCCTTCATAAATTGCATGATGCACCGTCTGCATATCGACCTTGAAGCCGATATCGAGCATCGTGTTGATCATCGCGGTATTGCCCTGCCCGACGGCGGAATAAAGCGCCTCGCCCGCGCTTTTGTCCAGCTGCGGCGTTGCGCCATGTTCCAGCAGGTAGAAAGCAAGGTCGTTGCGGCCATATTTCACGGCGTTCAGGAACGGCGTCCAGAAACCCTCCGAGGCGTAATTGACACCGGCCTGTTTTTCTTCGACCAGGTATTTCGTCACTTCCATATATTTGTCAGAGGTGGAAGCGAGGTTGACGAGGTAATCCTTATTTGCGCCACGTTTCAGCAGGTAATCGATTTTCTTGAAATCGGCCTCTGCCACTGCGGTGTAAATTGCGGCGGGTGTTCCTTCCGCCTGATACATCGGGCCTGCGCCGCGCTTGGCCATGGCATCCGCCGTGCGGTAATGGCCGTGCAGCGATGCGACGTGGAATGCCGCCTGCACAGGGGTCTGCGCCACGCGCGCGCCAGGTTTCCATTCCATGATGTCGGCAATTTTTTCAACTGTCTGCAACCGGCCAAAGCTTGCCGCCAGTTTCATGACCTCGGTCACGTTCACGTAGTTCCAGTCGACGGGGTTCGCGTTGACCGCTTCGATAGCGGCATCGATGCGCCACTGCTTGCCGTTGACGATTTCCTTTTTCAGTTGCGCTTCTTTTTTATAGGGCGGCAGCGTGGACAGGCGCGCAATCATATGTTTGTAGCGCAGCGTGTTTTTCATGTCTTTCAATGCAGTCATGGCGCGGAAAATCCTTTTAAATAAAACCGCGCTGAGAATAGCAGAAAGTCACGTTATGTCAATCTAAATGACTGACATTAACACGTTGTAATACAACGATAAATGATTAATTCGGGCGCGGGCCTTGCGGCTTTTTCGCAGGCTGTTCCGACGCCCAGATTTTGGCGGCGTCACTGTCTGCATCCGGCACGTAATTCGGCACGCTCAGGCCTTGGCGTTTTGCCTCCAGCCACAATTTCTGGCGCTGGGTGTCGTCGCCATGCACGTTGACGGATGCCCAGCCCCGGCTCTTGCTGGCGGCGACCATCGCGCGCGCATCGGAGGTGTCGAATGCGATGGTGCGGCTGCGGCCGATGAATTCGGTGCCGTTCTTGTTTTCCGCCCATTCCATCTTGCGGCCATTGGCGAGCGAGAAGTCGAGGCCGTTATCTGTTTTCGCGACGCTGTTTTTGGCCGCCAGCGCGTCCTTCAGTTCTTGCGTGATCGTCGGCACTTTCCATGCCTTCAGGATGATCGGCAGGTATGCGGTTTCGAAATTGGTCTCGAAAGCCGTGCCCTTCAATGCTTCGGAGCTGAGCGCGACGGGTTTTTCCAGCAGCTGCGGCTGTTTCGCGCCGTGCTCGATCAGGTATTTCTTCAGGATCGGGTTATTGACGCGCGCCGCCATGTCGAGCGGGGTGTCGCCCGACGGCGTGCTGTAATTCACATCCGCGCCGCGTTTTTCAACAAGGTGCTGCAGCGATTTCATCGAATTCGCGCCAACAGCAAGGTATGCGAGGAAGTTTTTATCGGCGCCCTTTTTGACAAGGTAATCGATGCTGCGCGTCTGTTCCTGCAACACGGCCTGGAGCAGCGGCGGCAGCGGGCTGCCATTGGATACGGGGTGCATGCCTGCACCGCGCAATGCCAGCGCATCCGCCGTACGGAAGCGGCCATGCAGCACGGCAGTCTGGAACGCCACATCTATCGGCTGTGGCGCAACGGGCGTGCCTGCGGGATAGCCGAACATGTCGCAGAGTTTTTCAACGGTCGCAAGGCGGCCGAACATCGCGGCATGTTTCAGCACGCCTGCGGTATCGATCAGTTGCCAGTCGTCGGGTTTCTTCTCAACTGCCTCGATTGCGGCATCGATGCGCCACTGCAGGCCTTTGGAAATTTCCTGAAGCAGCACCGCTTCTTTTTGATGCGGCAGCAGGTTTTGAAGGCGCGCGACCATGTGCTTGTAGCGCAGCGTATCCTTCATGTCTTTCTTCGGGGTATTCGCAGCCATGGCAACATCCTCCAATACATTGGAATTGCACGACATCCTACGCGATCCCGCGCATTACGTCAAATTAACCACACTACCCTAGATTACTGATTTATTTGTTTAAAGCACTTTTCTGGAGAGAAATCAACTCGCCGATGCCTTTGCGGGCCAAACCCATCAGGCTCATGAATTGTTCCTCGGTGAAGGCGCGATGCTCGGCCGTGCCCTGCACTTCGACAAGGCCGCCGCCGCCCGTCATCACGAAATTGGCGTCGGCTTCGGCGCCTGAGTCCTCGATGTAATCAAGATCCAATACCGCTTCGCCTTTATACAACCCGCAGGAAACGGCGGCGACGGTATCAATGATCGGGTTTTCCTTCACCGCGCCGATTTTCTGCAGATGCGCGCATGCCATCTGCAGCGCGACGTAGGATCCGGTGATGGCCGCCGTGCGCGTGCCGCCATCGGCCTGGATGACGTCGCAGTCGATCACGATCTGCAGTTCGGGCATTGCTTCCAGTTTCACGACAGCGCGCAGCGCGCGGCCAATCAGGCGCTGGATTTCCTGTGTGCGGCCGGATTGTTTACCGCGCGCGGCTTCGCGGTCGGTGCGGCTGCCGGTGGAACGGGGCAGCATGCCGTATTCGGCGGTGACCCAGCCCTTGCCTTTGCCCTTTAACCACGATGCGACGCGATCCTCGACCGATGCGGTGCATAGCACATGCGTATCGCCAAAGCGCGCCATGCAGGAGCCTTCCGCATGCTTTGAAAACCCGGGTTCAAGAATGATATTGCGCAGCTGGTCAGCCGCACGTCCGGAGGGGCGCATGAGTTTAAGTCCTGTCTATGTTCTGATTAGGGGCGGGGGCCGCGTTTCGCGCGCGCGATCTGCTGATCGATCACGCCTTCGAGCTTGGTGAGGCTTTTGCGGAAATCTTCCAGATCCGCAAGCGGAACGGCAACGTCGCCCGTTTTCAGCTTGTCCGCGACATCGCTGACCTTGGCCGCGACATCGTGGAACACGTTTATCGCGGAACCGGGCGGCGGCACGGTTGTGGCGGGCGTCGGGCTGCTATTGCCGGTACCGCGTTTTGCAATGCGGTCCTGGCGCGCTTTTTCGCGGCGCTGTTCGGAAGTCATGCCATCGCCGGGCGTGCCTTCTTCCGTGCGGGTGCGCTCGGCACGCTTTTCAAAGAAGCTGAGGGTGTCGTCTTCGGAATAGGTTTTGCGCACGATGGGGCCGGCGACTTGCTCATAGCTCTGGCCCGATGCGCCGCTTTTGCCGGCGTTCAGGTTTTCGATGCCCTTGTGGCCGTATTTATCGTAGGTTTCGCGCTTCAGGGGATCCGACAGCACGCCTTCTGCTTCGGTCGCGGCCTTGAAAAGCACCGCAGCGTCGTCGAGCGCCTTTTGCTTGGCGGCTTCATCCGGATATTTACGGTTCTTCACCATGTCCGGGTGGTTTTTCAGCATGATGGACTTGTGGGCGGCCTTGATTTGCTCCGCCGTCGCCGTTTTGGCGACGCCCAATACTTTGTAAAAATCTTCTTTTTCGGCCATGTGATCGCTGTTCAAAAAAGGTTGGGACGACTCTGTGTTTTCGAGTGAATCAGACTATAAACTTTTTTGTAGTTATGTCAATCTTTTCTGAGGGCTTGAATTTATTGATTTTTTAACACCCATCGCCCTATATTACAAGCATGATCCGTGAATTGAACGACCGTACCAGACAGATCCTGAAACTTGTCGTCGATGCTTACGTCGAGACCGGCGAACCTGTCGGATCCATGGCAATTTCCCAGAAACTGGGAATGAAACTCTCCCCCGCCACCATACGGTCGGCGATGGCAGAACTGGAAGACCTCGGACTGCTCTACGCACCCCATACCTCTGCCGGGCGGTTGCCGACAGATACCGGTCTCACAGTTTTCGTCGAAGGTTTGCTCGAGTTGAACAGCCTGTCGGCAGGTGAGCAGCAGCAGATCGAGCAAAGGATCAATTCCGCGAAGAACCAGTCGCTGACGGATGTGCTGGAGCAGACCAGCAGTTTCCTGTCAGGTCTTTCGTCCTGCGCCGGCCTGGTTTTCGCGCCTAAATCCGAAGATCCCGTGAAGCAGGTTGAATTCGTGCATCTTGCCCCAGGCCGTGCGCTCGCCGTGCTGGTCACCAGCTCCGGCATCGTTGAGAACAGGCTTTTGCAGGTGCCGCAGGATGTTAATGCGGCATCGCTCACACGCGCCGCAAACTATTTGAACGCGCGCATTGCCGATAAAACATTGTCGGAAGCAGCGGAATTCGTGACATCGGAACTGGCAAGGGATCGCACACAGCTGGACGCGCTGACAGCCAAGGTAGTCGCCTCCGGCATTGCCAGCTTCGCGCCCGATGAAACCGGGGGGCATCTGTTCATCAAGGGGCAGGCGCATCTGCTGGAGGATGTGACCGCCCTTGAAGACCTGGAGCGTATCCGGCTGCTGTTCGACGCGCTGGAAACCAAGGAAACCATGCTCAAGCTGCTGCAGGCGACGGGCACGGGCGAGGGCGTCAAAATCTATATCGGGGCAGAGAACAAGCTCTTCAGCCATTCCGGCTGCTCCCTGATTATCGCGCCCTATAAAAATCAGGATTCCCGCGTGGTCGGCGCAATTGGCGTGCTGGGCCCGACCCGCCTCAATTACGGGCGGCTGATTCCGGTCGTCAACTATACGTCCCAGATCATCAGCAAAATCATCGGCTGAAGGGCGCAAATCCGCCGAATTCCCCCACGATATCAGGAATTTCACCCACAAACTTATGAAAACAATATGAAAAAAGCAGGGTTGACTCCGGGGCGTTAATCCTTTAGGAATATGAAAATCATAAATACGGAGTCGCAAAGCATGTCCGACGAACAGAATCCCGGCAATCCCCCTGACGAGACCCCCCGCCCCCGCACGGCGGAAGACGACGCGCATGACAAGCGCATGGCGGATTTGTTCGGCGATCTGGGCGACGATGATTACGTCGAAACCATCGACGATGTGCGCGCCGAGCGCGACGAACTGAAAACCAAGGTAGAGCGCCTGCAGGGCGCGATCACACGTACCCGCGACGACAACAAATCGCTGATGCAGCGCACCGACGTCGCTAAAGCAGCACTGGCGGATATCGACAATCAGGTAAGCGCTGATAAAAAAGCGGCCGGCATCGCCATCCTGCGCGACCTGCTGCCCACCGCAGCCGCGATGGAGGCAGGCCTTGCCGAAATCGACGCGAATGAGCGCGCCGCCAACCCGAAACTCGACAAGCTGACCAAGGGCGTGGAAAGCACGCTGACCCAGCTGACGGGGATCTTCAATAAATACGGCGTGAAGCAGAGCGACGCAGCGGCGCCGGCAGCGCCCGCCGTTGAAACCGCAAAAACCGAAGCACCTGCCGCCGTTGCCGAAGTGCCGAAAGCGGAAGATAAACCCGCAGCGCCCGCCGCAGAGGCGCCCGCCGAAACGCTGGAAAGTCTCACCGCGGAACGCGACGCGTTGAATGCACAGGTCGTGAGCCTGTCATCCACGGTGCAGCGCGCGCAGGGCGACAACCTGATTTTGTCCAAACGCCTCGAGGAAAGCAAAACACTGCTGACCCGCAGCGAAGCCAAGCGCCAAGGCGACAAGCAATTCGCCGTCGAAAAAACGCTGAAGGAGCTGATGCCCGTGATCGATACGCTGGAATTGGGCCAGCAGATGATGGATGCAAAATCCCGCGCCGCCGACCCCAACTTTGAATTCCTTGCGAAGGTCGTGGACACGACGCTGACAGGCGTTACAGCCGTTTTCAACAAATACGGCATTGAACAGGTCAACCCCAAGAACCAGCCTTTCGATCCCGAAAAACACGAAGCGATCACCATGCAGCCCATGGCAGGCGTCGAGCCTGAAACCGTCATCCATGTGGCGCTGAAGGGCTATGAACTGAATGGCCGCATGATCCGCAACGCCAAGGTCGTCGTCACGCCGCCTGAAATGTAAGGCCGCAGATAATTGGATAATAAAATAAGGGGCCTTGATGGCCCCTTATTTTTCGCGTGTTATTTCTTTTTCGGTTTTGTCTTGGTGGGCGGTTCGTCCACACCCTCCAGCATCATCAGGCGGATGCGCGCAAGGCCAATGCCTTTTTTATCTTCATCAAGGGCGCGGTCGATCAGCGCCTGTCCCCGTGCGGGATCCCGTTTCACGCCATTGCCGTCTTGCAGCATCTTGCCAAGGAATACCATCGATTCCGTATCGCGCAGCTTCACCGCGCGTTCGAAATAGGGCGCAGCGGTTTCGAAATCCTGCCCCGTGCCTTCGCCCAGATAAAGGCAGCGCCCCGCTTCACGCAGGGCTTCGCGGAACCCCTGATCCGCGGATTTTTTGAACCAGCCGAAGGCTTCGTACAAATCACGGGGACGGCCCATGCTGCCGGCTTCCGCCGCACGGCCCATTTCGTATTGCGCTTCCGCGTCGCCGGCCTCTGCCGCGCGGCGGAACCAGAAATACGATTTATCGCGGTTCATTTCATTCTGCTTGCCGCCGAAGATATATTTGTGGGCAAGCTCCACCTGTGCATCCACATCCCCCGCTTCCGCCCGTTTCATCAGGCAGCCGAACTGGAAACGGTCGAGCGCTTCGTCGCGCACCGCACGCTCGGCGTCGTCTGCGGGCATCGGCACGCGCACGCCGTAATTCTGTTCAAGGTATTTCGCACCGTTTTCGCTGTAATCAGCGTCCATCAGCGCGGCATCGGCCAGCAATTTGCGGCCTTCGTCGATATTGGGCGCGCAGCCATTGCCATGATAAAGGCACAGCCCGTATTCGCGCACCGATTCACGCTTGCCGTAGGTATAAGCGGATTCCCGGAACGTCTCCAGCGCCAGCCGGAATTCCTGCTGCTGCTGATAGACGCGGGCAAGACCGAATAGCGCGTCGTGATTGCCGGCCTTGGCCGCTTTTTTGTACCAGGTGATCGCACGGGTAAGGTCGATGGGGGTTACCTTTTCCAGCAGCACTTCGCCGGTGCGGAATACTTCGGCGACGCGCTCCATCGCCACGGGATCGCCGCCTTCCGCCGCCTGCTGCCAAAGCTTCAACGCCTCCAGCCGATTTATCTTGATGCCGTTACCGGTGGCGTATGCGGTCGCCAGCTCGTTCTGCGCCTGCGGATCTCCTTCATGCGCCGCGACCATCAATTCATCGGTCGAGGTAAAAATGCGGCGAAGGCGGGGCGGGCGCGCCATGCGGGGTTAAACTTCCTGATCGACGTTGCTGCCCGACCCGGTTTCGGTACCCTTGGCAACGCCGACGCGCGCGGGGCGCAGCAGGCGTTCATGCAGCGTATAGCCGGGTTCGATTACCTGCACCACCGATCCTGCGGCGGCACCGGGAACTTCGGCCTCGAACAGCACTTCATGCAGGTTGGGGTCGAATTTCTGCCCCATCGGCTCGACCTTCTTGATGTTGTTGCGCTCGAACATATTCAGCAATTCACGTTCGGTCATTTCGACGCCGGTATAAATGCTTTTCAGTTCGGGGTTCGCATCACGCGATTCCGGCGTGATCGCCGCCAGCGCGCGGCGCAGGTTGTCGGCAACGCTCAGCAGATCGCGCGCGAAAGACGCGTTGGCGAATTTTGCTGTGTCCTGACGATCACGCTCCGACCGTTTTCGCGTATTTTCGGCCTCGGCAAGCGCACGCAATGCCTGATCCTTGATCTCGGCTACTTTCTTTTCCAGCTCGGCGATTTTGGCCTGCGCGGCCGCTAGGCCGCCATCTTCTTCAGATGCTGCTTCCAGCGCAGGATCGAGGTCTTCGGGCAGGCCGTCGTTTTCGGCGGAGTCAAGATTTGTCATGGCGTGATCCTTCTTAGTCTTTCAGGTCTTCCCAAAGGTCTTTCACCTTGGCGAAGAAGCTGGATGACTGCGGGTTGGTCTTGTCGTCGGGGGCGTCGCCGGCGAATTGCTGCAGCAGTTCTTTTTGTTTCTTGGTCAGGTTCACGGGAGTTTCCACCAGCACCTCCACGAACATGTCGCCGCGCACGGGCGAGCGCAAAATGGTCATGCCCTTGCCCTTCAGGCGGAATTGCTGGCCGGTCTGCGTGCCGGCGGGAATGGTGACCTTCATGCGTTTGCCATCGATGGTCGGCACTTCGATCGTGCCGCCCAAGGCGACTGTCGTCATCGGCACAGGCACGCGGCAGAACAGGTTCGAGGCCTCGCGCTGGAAGAAACGGTGCGGGCGGATGGAGAGGAATACGTAGAGATCACCGGCAGGCCCGCCACGTACCCCCGCTTCGCCTTCACCGGCCAAACGAATGCGCGTGCCGTCTTCGATGCCCGCAGGTATGGAAACCTGCAACGTTTTTTCCTGGCGGTTGCGGCCCGATCCGCCGCAGATATGGCAGGGGGTCTTGATCGTCTGGCCTTGGCCGCCGCAACCGGGGCAGGTGCGCTCGACGGTGAAAAATCCTTGCTGGGCGCGGATGCGGCCCGTGCCGCGACAGGTGTCGCAGACTTCGGGTTTCGTGCCTTTTTCCGCGCCGGAGCCGTTACAGCCGCCGCAGGCGTTGAAGCTTGCGGTTTTGACCTTCGCCTCTTTACCCGCGAACGCTTCTTCCAGCGTCACTTCGAATTCATGGCTGAGATCGGCGCCACGACGTGCGGATTCACCGCCGCCCGCGCGCGCGCGACCGCCGCCCTGCTGCTGGCCCATGAAGTCGCCGAACATTTCTTCGAAGATGTCCGAAAATCCGGCACCGCCGAAGCCGCCGCCCATGCCGCCGGCACCTGCGCCGCGACCGCCGCCGCCCATGGCGCCTTCGAACGCGCCATGGCCGAAACGGTCATAGGCTGCGCGTTTCTGGTCATCCGACAGAATGCCGTAGGCTTCGCTGATTTCCTTGAATTTTGCTTCTGCTTCTTTGTTGCCCGGATTTTTGTCGGGGTGATACTGCATAGCAAGCTTGCGGTAAGCCTTTTTAAGCTCATCCGCGCTGGCTTTTTTTTCCACATTCAGAAGCTGGTAATAATCTTTTTTCGCCATTTAATGCCCTGTGCCGAAGCGGGAGAGCGGCTTTAAACAGCCGCCCTCCCTTGTATGCTTGCGGATAATGTGACGCTCGATCAGTTCGCGGATTTCTTACGGCCGTTTTCGTCGACTTCCGTGAATTCGGCATCGACGATTTCTGAATCGTCCTTGCCCTTCGCGTCGCCAGGTTCCGTGCCGCCGCCGAATTCGGTGGGGCCGGAGCCGCCACCCATGCCGGACATGTCGGGGCCCGAGCCTTGTTCGCCGCCGTCTTTATACAGAAGCTCGCCCAGTTTCATCGCCGCTTCCTGCAGCGATTCCGTTTTCTTGCGGATGGTCGCAAGATCGTCGCCGCCCATGACTTCCTTCAGCGAGGCGACGGCGTTTTCAACCGCCATGCGTTCCGCCTGCGGAGCTTTGTCGCCTGCATCCTTCAGCGTTTTCTCCGCCGAGTGGACAAGAGATTCAGCGCGGTTCTTGGTTTCCGCCGCTTCCTTGCGGTTTTTATCGTCGGAGGCGTTTTCTTCGGCTTCCTTCACCATGCGCTTGATGTCGGCATCGGAGAGACCACCCGAAGCCTGAATACGGATCTGCTGTTCCTTGCCGGTCGCCTTGTCCTTGGCCGAAACCTGCACGATACCGTTCGCATCGATGTCAAAGGTGACTTCGATCTGCGGCACGCCTCTCGGCGCGGTCGGGATACCGACGAGGTCGAACTGGCCGAGGATTTTGTTATCCGCCGCCATTTCGCGTTCGCCCTGGAACACGCGGATGGTGACAGCGCCCTGGCCGTCTTCCGCGGTCGAAAAGGTCTGCGATTTTTTCGTCGGGATTGTCGTGTTGCGCTCGATCAGGCGGGTGAACACGCCGCCCAGCGTTTCAATGCCGAGCGAAAGCGGGGTCACGTCCAGCAACAAGACGTCTTTCACGTCGCCAGCCAGCACGCCACCCTGAATCGCCGCGCCGTCCGCCACGACTTCGTCGGGGTTGACGCCGCGATGGGGGTCCTTGCCAAAGAATTCCTTCACAATCTCGATCACTTTGGGCATGCGGGTCATACCGCCGACCAGAACGACTTCATCGATGTCGGAAACCTTCACGCCTGCGTCGCGGATTGCCGCTTTGCAGGGCTCGAGCGTTTTCATCAGCAGGTCGCCGACCAGCTCTTCCAGCTTCGCGCGCTTCATCGTCAGGACAAGGTGTTTCGGGCCGTTCACATCCGCCGTGATGAAGGGCAGGTTGACTTCGGTCTGAACGGAAGACGACAGCTCGATCTTGGCTTTTTCCGCAGCCTCTTTCAGGCGCTGCAACGCGAGTTTATCTTTGCGCAGGTCGATGTTGTGTTCTTTTTTGAATTCATCCGCGAGGAAGTCGATGATGCGCAAGTCGAAGTCTTCACCGCCAAGGAACGTGTCGCCGTTGGTGGATTTCACTTCGAACACGCCATCGCCGATTTCCAGGACGGACACGTCGAACGTGCCGCCGCCCAAATCGTACACAGCGATCGTGCCGGTGTTTTTCTTGTCGAGACCGTAGGCCAGCGCAGCCGCCGTCGGCTCGTTGATGATGCGCAGGACATCAAGGCCCGCGATGCGGCCTGCGTCTTTGGTTGCCTGACGCTGGCTGTCATTGAAATATGCGGGGACGGTGATGACCGCCTTGGTGACTTTTTCGCCAAGGTAGTTTTCAGCCGTTTCCTTCATTTTCTGCAGAACCATCGCCGAGATCTGCGAAGGCGCGAATTTTTCGTCGTCGATTTCGACCCATGCCGCGCCGCCATCGCCCTCGATGATTTTGAAGGGGGCTTTTTCAGCCATCTTGCGCACTTCAGGTTCGTTGAAGCGGCGGCCGATCAGGCGCTTGATGGCATAGAGGGTTTTGTCGGGGTTCGTGACCGCCTGGCGTTTTGCCGGCTGACCGACGAGGCGTTCGCCGTCTTTCGTGAAGGCGATCATGGATGGAGTTGTGCGTGCGCCCTCTGCGTTTTCGATAATCTTGGCCTTGTCGCCTTCCATCACTGCAACGCAGGAGTTGGTCGTGCCAAGGTCGATGCCGATGATTTTGCTCATTTTTTTTCCTTTTCGAGTGGCAAATTTTTAGGACAGGCCTTGCAATCAAGCACCCGTCCCAATTCCCAAGTACTTACGCGCCTAAGATAGCGTTCTGGCAGGAAATTACTACCCTTTGGCCGTGAAGTGAAGTCATTTTCTGGCAGCCGTTTCCGGCCCCTTTTCAGGCTTTATACGATGGCTTTGCGGCATTGGATCACCAAAAAAACCGCCCCGCAGGGTCACTGCGGGGCGGTTGATTTTTCAGAGGCTCAGTTTCGATTAGAGGTCGAAGCTACCGCCGCCGTTGTTTTTCTTTTTCGGGGGCACGGGCGCGTTGTTGTTCGCGGGTGCTGCGCCGAGGCCGAGTTCGGAAGCGAGGCCTTGCTTGGCTGCTTCGTATGCGGCTTGCAGTTTCGGTGCGTTCAGGTTCTGGAACACAACGGCTTCCTGCGCGGTCGACTGCGTGAAGGCTTCGGTCAGCTGTTCGCGCGCGCCAGCGGGCAGTGCGCCTTCGCGCAGGCCTTTGGCGAGGTCTTGCAGCATGACAACCGACAGAGCGGTCGAAGCTTGCGAGATGTTCATGGAGGGGGCTTCAAACGGGCTTGCGTTCGTGAGTTCGGTCACGAATTCATTCACGTTGCTGCTGTAGCCTGCTGCGAATTCTTCGGGATCGCCGACGATCGAGGGGCCAGCCGTCATCAGGACGACGCCGACTGCGAGCGCTTCTTTTTCCGAGTCAGAACGGTCGACGTTCTGTTCGATCAGGTCAATCGCGCGGTTCTGCACGGTTTTCAGTTCCAAGGGCGTGTTGTCGCCGATGATGTACTGGAACATTTTGTCCTGGTCGTCAAAAATCTTCGCAAGCTGCGGGTATTTCGAAGTGAGGTCGGTCATCTGTCTGTACTCTCTTTCGGGGTTGTTTTTTTGGTTATTGTTTACAACGCAGGACTTGCGGCCTGAGGCGCTGCGGCCTTCGGGCTTTCCGGTTTCTGCTGGTTGTCGTTGGATGCGGGTATAGCTGATGCCGCATTAAAATCACCCTTCAGGCGTTTTTGCAGGGTGACGTAGTCTGTCTTGCCGGTCGGCAAACGGGGCATTTCCGGCAACACATAGATTTCGTTGTTTTTGGGCAGGCCCAGCACGGAGCGTCCGGCCTCGTTCGCGGCCTTCGTCAGCGCCTCGCGTTTCAGGGCGGGGTCGGTCGTGAACAGCGCGATGCTGTCGCCATTCACGGGATCCTGTTTCAGGACGACGGCGTGTGCTGCGTCTTTTTGCAGCGAGGCGGCGGCCGCAACCGTTTCAACCATGTCGAGCGACACCATTTCGCCGCCGATTTTGGCGAAGCGTTTCGCGCGGCCTGTCAGCTTCACATACCCTTCTTTCGATACGTTCACGATGTCGCCGGTGTCGTGCCAGCCATCCGGCGGCGGCTGGATAACGCCGGGGTTGTCGTTTTTCAGGTAGCCGAGCATGACGTTCGGGCCTTTGATGAACAGGCGGAAGCTGTCTTCCATATCGGGAACAGGTTCCATGCGGGTTTCGATGCCGGGCAGGAATTTGCCAACCGTACCGCGGCGATGCGCGCCGGGGACGTTCATGGCAACGGCCGGCGCCGCTTCCGACAGGCCATAGGCGTTGTTTACGCGAACGTTAAAGCGATCGACATATGTGTTGTAGGTTTCATCCTGCAGACGTTCCGCGCCGGCAAACACCATACGCAGGCCGGAGAAATCGCGGTCATTCGCGCTGCGTGCATAGAGGTTCAGGAAGGTATCGGTGCCGAACATGATCGTCGCATCATAGAAATATGCGAGTTTCGGGATTTCCTTGCCCGCCAGCGGATTCGGGAACTGGAAGCTGCGTACGCCGGTCATCAAGGGCATAATCAAACCGCCAGCCAGGCCAAAAGAATGGAAAATCGGCATGGAGTTGAAAATCTTGTCGGTCGGGCGGATCGGCGTGACCGCGTTCACCTGCGCGACGTTCGACAGGAAGTTGGTCGATGACAGCACAACACCCTTGGGCGGACCTTCGGAGCCGGAGGTGAAGATGATCGCAGCGGGGTCCTGACCCTTCGGCGCATCTTTCGGGCGGGGCAGCAATCCCTTGCCGCGCAGCAGCCCTGCGATTTTATCGACGAGGCCGATTTTCGCCTTCACGTCTTCGGTGTAAATGATCGTGGTGTTCTTCGCGAGTTCCTCGATTTTTTCTTCGAGCTTCGCCAGCTTCACGAATTCGCGGCTGGTCACGATGGTTTTCAGCGACGCGGTCGTGACATAGGACAGCATGTCGGCTTTTTCAGCCTTCGCGTTCAGCATGGTCGGCACGCGGCCATAGGCATGCAGCGCAAAGAACGCGACGGGAGATTTTTTCGAATTCGGCAGCAGGAAGCCGACGTTTTCACCCTTGGTCGTCACTTTCGCCAGCTTCGCACCCAGCGCGTAGATGCCCGTCAGGATTTTGCCGTAGGTCAGGGGCGCTTCTTCCTGATTGTGGTCGTCCAGCATTTCGCGTTTGCGGCCGAAATTGCGCGCGGCGTCGTGCAGCGCCTCGATCAAGCTACGGTTCGGATCGACTGCGTTGACCGGCATTTCCTGCAGAATTTTTTCCATCTGCTCGTCCGCGATGCGGCGGCGTTCCTTGCCGGAGGCGCTTTCCGGGATATCGAGCTTCACGGGCGGCATG
>JBBRVE010000036.1:0-26916 GCA_038247245.1 Bdellovibrionales bacterium
CGAGCGGCGCAGCATCTCGCCGACCTTCATGCCTGCGGATAGCGGTGTTTCGGGCAGCAGCACCGCGAATTCCTCGCCGCCGTAACGTGAAACCAGGTCGCGGCCCTTGACGTTATCGACGAGCGTGCGCGCCACCAGTTTCAACACCTGGTCGCCGACCTGGTGGCCATAGCTGTCGTTGAATTTTTTGAAGAAGTCGATGTCGATCATGATGAGCACCATCGGCGTACCGTTGGCGGTTGCTTCCTCGATCATATCGAGGATGTTTTTGTCGAAGGCCTTGCGGTTGGCAACGCCGGTCAACCCGTCCGTTAGTGCCTCGCGCTTCACGTTGTCGAGGTTTTTCTTGAGCTCGCTCACCTGCTCGGACGATGTCTCCAGCTTGTTTTCAAGTTCCTGGTTCTTCTCGACCATGACCTTGGTTTCCTGCAGAATGCCGCTCACCACGACGCCGAGGTCTTCGATGCTGCGCGCTGCCTTGATCTGCGTGCTGACATCGCCGAGGTTTTCACCGTATTCGGTCGTCGCCGTCTGCACCGACCCCAACATGGTCGCCAGTTCCGTGATCGCCATCTGCACCTGATCGCTGACCTTGCGCACGGCTTCGTCGCGCGCGCCGGGGCCGAGGAAGCGTTTATAAATCTTGTGGCAGGTGTTTTCGTCGAACACGCCCGTGTAACTGTCGATGGCGCGCACGATTTCAGGATCGCCTTCGTAATAGCGGTACCAAAGTTCATACAGCGGCGGGATGGGCTTCAGGTTCAGGGATTCAAGTTTCTCAAGCGCGGCAATGGCGATGCCCTGCGCGCGCTCCAGACTGTCTGGCGGCGTCGGCGCTTTTTGCGGCGTATCTTTTTTGCTGTCGGATTTGGTCGCCAAAGTGAGAATTGCCCTTGAGGTGTAGCCGTTATCGACTCTCATTCTAAACTTAAAATAGCGAAGAAAAGCTTTATTTTCCGCGCCAAAACACTGATGTTCCGGAAAACACCCCTAAAGCTTGTTGCCTGCAACGCCGGGCAGCGCCAATTGCTCTGCCAGCGCGCCGCCAACATCTTCGGGGGATTCTACAACGCGGAACAGCCCGCGATGCCAGCCTTCGGAAAATCCCTTATCGATCATATGGTCGATTGTGGCCAAAAGAGGGTCATAAAAGCCGGAAATATTGACAAAAACGACAGGTTTTACATGCAACCCGCAATATTTCCACGTTAAAACCTCGAAAGCCTCGTCCAGCGTCCCGAAACCGCCCGGCAAAATGACAAAACCGTCGGATTTTTCAACCATCATGCGTTTTCGGGTGTGAAAACTGTCCACAATATGCATTTCGGTGACATCTTTGTTCAGGATTTCCTTTTCCTGCACATGGTCGGGAATGATTCCCACCACCTGCCCGCCGCCATCAAAGCAGGCCTTGGCGACAAGCCCCATTAATCCCGCCTTGCCGCCGCCATAGACAAGGCGGATGCCTGCATGGGCCAGCAGCCCGCCCAGCTTGGTGGCGGCTTCTTTGAAAACGGGGTCGACCTGTTCGGCCGTGCCGCAATAGACGGAAACTGATTTGATTTGTCCCATGTTGGGTACGATAGAAAAAATCGGGGTGCGCTGTCCAGCTTGCTTGCCGCGCCTGTATGTTATGTGAATTAAATAATGCTTGTTTCCAAATCATTCCACAGCACAATACGCGCCTACCGCCCCTGACGGGCTGATTGTTTATAAGGATAGAAAATGAGCGACCTGTTGCCCCTGATCAAAAAAGTCCTGTTCGTGCCGATCCATCCGGCGGGTTATCCGTTTATCGGGATTTTCGCCGTTGTGTCGCTGCTGCTGACGATGGTCTGGGCGCCGTTCGGCTTCGTTGGCCTTGTGCTGACATTGTGGTGTGTTTATTTCTTCCGCAACCCGCTGCGCTACACCCCCGTGCGCGAAGGCCTGATCGTCAGCCCGGGCGACGGTATCGTGAGTCTTATTCAAGAAGTAACCCTGCCGCCCGAACTGGAAGACGTGAAGGCACAAGCGGGGCAAGTAACCGGCGACGCGCTGCTGGATGCCACCACCACCACCCGCGTGAGCGTGTTCCTGAACGTCTTCGACGTGCATGTGAACCGCGTGCCCGCCGACGGGGAAATCCGCAAGGTTGTGTATCATCCCGGCAAGTTCCTGTCCGCCGATCTTGACAAAGCGAGCATTGAAAACGAACGTTCGACCGTACTGCTGAAAATGAAGGATTACCCGTCGTCGATCGTCTTCGTGCAGATCGCCGGATTTGTGGCGCGCCGCATCATCAACAAATCGGTTGCGGGCCAGCAGGCGCGCGCGGGTGATATCTATGGCCTGATCCGTTTTGGCAGCCGCGTTGACATCTATCTGCCGCCCGGTGTGCAGCCTTTGGTCAGCGTCGGCCAGCGTATGGTCGGCGGCGAAAGCGTCATTGCCGATGTGCACGCAAAAGAGCCCGCGCGCGTCGCAGAATGCCGCAACCCCGCCAATTAAGGTTAAACCAAGGCCAAAATCATGGAAAAGCAAGTCCGCCCGAAAAAGCTGCCGCTGCATAAAATGATCCCGAACATCCTGACGCTGGCCGCGATGGGCTGCGGCATGACGTCGATCAAGTTCGCAATTGCGGAGCGGTGGGAGATGGCGGTGCTGGCAATCGTGGTCGCGGCCTTTATGGATGCCTTCGACGGTGCTGCCGCGCGCTTGCTGAAAGCGCAAAGCAAGCTGGGCGCTGAACTCGACAGTTTTTCCGATTTCGTGAATTTCGGCGTTGCACCCGCGATCATCGTTTACCTGTGGACGCTCGACAACCTGCCGCGCTGGGGCTGGCCCGTGGCGCTGGTGTTTGCGATGGCGGTTGCGCTGCGCCTGGCGAAATTCAACATCCTGTCGGATGACAAAGACCCGAGCGACCCGCTGACGAAATATTTCGTCGGCGTGCCGTCGCCGCTGGGCGCGGGCCTTGCGATCTTTCCGATGATTATCGGGTTTATGGCCGACAAGCGGAATGATTTCGATTCAGCGGCGCTTGTTTACCTGCGCGACCCGCAGCTGATCGCGCTGTGGCTGGTGGTGGTGGCCGGCATGATGGTGAGCAATTTCCCGACCCTGTCGAGCAAGCAGATCCGCATTCCCGTCCGCATGAAAATGCCGCTGCTGGCATTCTGCGGCGTGTTCATTGCATTCCTGATCAACGAGCCGTGGCCCACCTTGTCGGCAATGGCGATTGTATACCTGCTGTCGCTGCCCTTCGGCATCGCGCATTACAACCGCCGGGCGCGGTCCGCCGCCAAGGGCGAAAAAGACCACGATGAATCGGATGACGAATAAAATTTAAGGCTTAGGACGGCTGGCCTGGCTGACCGGGACCATTTTGCGGCGTCGCGGCTGCGGAAACCAGCGGTTTCAGTTTCGCTTTCGTCTGCGTGCTGCCCTGCGCCATCACCTGGTTTTGCAAACCGGTATCCAGCGTTTTGAACTTGTCCTTGAACTGGTCCATGTCCGACAACGTGCCCGAAATAATCGCATCGGTGTGCGGTTTTTCTTTTTCCGCCTGCACCGAGGTATGCGCCTCGTAAATCGTGCCGAGACCGAACCCGCGCAGCAGCGATTTATCCTGCTTCAGCAACGTGGGCAAATGCGCCATGCTCATTTTCAGCAGGTTCAATTCTTCGACGAAATCGCGGCTGTTCGCTTCGGAGCCGTTTTTCATGCCTTTGCGCTTGCCAGCCCATGCCGCATTCACGACGGCGTATTTTGATTTGATCACGTTGCGATCCAGCTTATGGCCCATCGCATCGGTTGTGGACAACATCTGCTGCAATGTCTGTGTGCCTTTTTTGCGGCGCGAGCCGCCGCCTGCGAACATGGAACCCGAAGTGCTTTCCTGTTTCGGCTGGTCGCCCTGCACGTTGCTCATCGCGCCCAGAAAATCGTTGGTGCGTTCGGCGCCTTTCATCATCGTCATCGCGCTCGTGAAACTGCTCATGTTGTGCTTGACCGCGCCGTCGATCGCGCCATTGATGGCTGCGTCTTTCTGCGTCAGGTCTTCGGGTTTGGTTTGCTGGTTGCCAACGCCTAAGTCAGACATGATCTTTTCCTTTGGTAAGCCGTTAAAATCTAAGGCCTTTTGTCTCTATTTTAGTGTAGCACCAATATACTGAAAATTACTTAATTTATGACTAATAAAACCGTTAACCCATTGACTGAACAGGTATAATATAATGGTCATAACATTGGCAAAACCGCGTTGTGTACCGCGAATCCATTAAAAAACGATTCTTATAGATACATGGTTCCGGTGGGTTACAGCTTGGGCGCAGACGGTTTCTTGAGCGCGTTCGGATGCATGCGCAGGAATTGCTCGCCATCCTCGTGCCCCTGGCCCAATGATTTTTCAAGGCGGAGCAGCGAATTGAACTGGCGTTCGCGCGCATAGCGGAAACGCCCCAGCTCCATCAACAGCTGCAGCGGAATTTTGCCAAGCGACATCAGGGCCGCGACCGTCGTCCTGGCGGCCGTTTGTTTCGGCGCGCCGGCGAACTTGCTTTGCGATGCGGGCGTTGCGTCATTCGCCGCAACCTTCATGCTGCGGCGTTTATCCATGTATGTTTGCGGCATCAGCGATTGCGCCATGCCGCCCTGCTTGCCGAGCGAAATGCTGGGCTGGCCGGGGAAGAAGGACGACACGCGTGCGCCTGCGAATTTCGATTTCGCGTTGCGGGTGGCGGGCGTCATGAAAGAGGATACGGCTGCAGCGGGTGCGGTAGTGTTCACACGCGGCGAAGGCGCCGCATTGTTTACATCGTCTTCGATGTCATGTTCAAGATCATGCTCCAGCTGATCAAGGTCGGTCAGCGTGGTTTCTTCTTCGATCTTGCCAAGTCGGTTGAGTTGCATGACCTTCTCCCAAACGGTGAACAGGCAGACAGTCTATCGCCGCTTTCGGAAATGGGGAAGCATAATCGGTTATGCCGCGCGGGCGGTATCCTGCCGCAACCGGCGATAGCTTAAAGCCTCTGCGATATGCGTCGCATGTATCTGTTCCGCCAGCGAAAGATCGGCAATCGTGCGCGCCACGCGCAACACGCGGTGATAGCCGCGGGCGGAAAGCTTCATTTTTTCGGCGGCTTCCGTCAGCAGCTTTTGCGCGGGCGCATCCAGCGGCGCGACGCGCGTTAATATATCGCCATCCGCATCGGCATTGGTCAGCAGATGCGCTGGCGCACCCAGTGCGCGCAAACGGTCGGTCTGCACCTGCCGCGCACGGTCGACGCGCAACGCCACGGTCGCAGAATTTTCACGCGGCGGGGGCAGCGACAGATCGGATGCCTTCACGGCGGGCACATCAATATGGATGTCGATGCGGTCGAACACCGGCCCTGAAATTTTCGCCTGATAATCGGCGACGCATTTGGGCGCCTTGCCGCAGGCAAAGGCAGGATCGGCGACATGGCCGCAACGGCAGGGGTTCATGGCGGCGACCAGCTGGAATTTCGCTGGAAAGGTCACATGGTAATTCGCGCGGCTGACCAGCGCGCGGCGGGTTTCCAGCGGCTGGCGCAATGCCTCCAAAGCCTGACGCTGGAATTCGGGCAGTTCATCAAGAAACAATACGCCGTGATGCGCGAGTGAAATTTCACCCGGCTTCGCGCGGATGCCGCCGCCAATGATGGCGGGCGTCGATGCCGTGTGGTGCGGGTCGCGGAACGGGCGCGTCTGGATCAGGCGTCCACCCTCCAGCTGGCCGGCGATCGAATGGATCATCGACACTTCCAGCGCCTCGGTCGGCGTCAGCGGCGGCAATATGCCGGGCAAACGCGCCGCCAGCATGGATTTGCCGGAGCCGGGCGGGCCCATCATCAGTAAATTGTGGCCACCGGCCGCCGCGATTTCCAGCGCGCGCTTCGCGCTTTCCTGACCCTTCACATCGGCAAGGTCTAGGCGTTGCGCATTGTCATTCGCCATCACCGCCTGCGGGCGCGTCAGCACTTGCGTGCCCTTCATGTGGTTCAAAAGCGCGACAAGGTTCGCGGGCGCCAGCACCTCCAGATCACCCGCCCAGACGGCTTCACCGCCGCAGGCCTCGGGGCAGATCATGCCGCGTTCATTCGCCGATGCCGAAATGGCAGCGGGCAGCACGCCTGCAACAGCGCGGATCGAGCCGTCGAGCGACAGTTCACCCAGTACCGTGTAATGCGACAATTCCTCGCCGGGAAAAACACCCATCGCGGCAAGCACACCCAATGCAATCGGAAGGTCGAAATGGCTGCCCTCTTTCAACACATCGGCGGGGGCAAGGTTGACGGTCACGCGTTTTGCGGGGATGGACAGGCCGATGGCATGAATGGCGGCGCGCACACGTTCGCGACTTTCACCGACGGCTTTATCGGGCAGGCCGACAATATTGAATTGCGGCAGGCCGGGCGATATCTGCACCTCGACATCAATGTCGAGGACTTCCACGCCCTGAAAGGCGACTGTGCCAACGCGCTGAACCACGAGAATCCTCAAAAAAACTTTCCGAAATCTGATTCTTTGTACCCTAAATGTTCCGCGTGGTAAAGGATAAGGGCATAAAAGTTCACATAATATATAGAGATGTAACCGCACGACCCGCATTGGCGAATAGCTATACTGAAGCCTTAAAGGAGATTCCCCCCATGCCCCGCATCCTGTTCGCCCTGCTGACCGTCCTGTTCCTGCTGCCCCATCCGGCGCAGGCATCGCGCGGGTACGAAATTTTGTTCGATGCGAAAAACCAGTGGCTGAATTCCAGCCGCGCGCTGACATCGGAAGACGCGGCGGGCCGCATGGTGCTGATGGATTTCTGGACCTATGGCTGCATCAACTGCATGCAGATCGTGCCTGACCTGAAGAAACTGGAAAAAGAATTCGGCGACAAGCTGCTGGTGGTGGGAGTGCATTCCGCGAAATTCAGCGGCGAAAAAGGCAGCGAGCGCATTTTGTCGGCGGCAAAACGCTTCGGCCTTGAACACCCCGTCATCAACGATTCAAATTTCGATGTCTGGGAACAGTTCAAGGTGGAGGCATGGCCGACGCAAATCCTGCTGGATGGCAAGGGCGAGGAAGTGGCGCGTTATCGCGGCGAAGGCCATTACGATGAAATCAAATCCGACATCGAAAAACATATCGGCGACGCGAAACCGGAATCCAAAACGACCCTTGCGGCATTGAAGGCGGCGGATGAAAAAACCGGCACGCTGAAATTCCCCGCGCGCCTAGGCTTTGGCAGCGACACACCCTGGGGGGAAGTTTTGTTCGTGGCGGATAGCGGCAATAACCGCATCATCGGCGCAACGCTGGACGGCAAGATCAAGGTCACCATCGGCAGCGGCACCGAAGGCGCAGGCGACGGCGCATTCGCCACAGCATCGTTCAACCATCCGCGCGGCTTTGGCGTTGTGAAGGGGGGCATTTATATTGCCGACACCAACAACCACCTGATCCGCTACGCCGATTTTGCAACCGGCAAAGTGACGACGGTTGCAGGGACGGGCAAGCAGGGCTATGCGCGCGACGCGAAGGACGACAAGGCGCTGGAAACGCCGATGGCATCGCCGTGGGATGTGGAGATGCTGCAGGATGGCAAGACATTGGCGATTGCGATGGCGGGCACGCACCAGCTGTGGACGCTGGATACCGCCGCCAAAACCGTTTCCGTTCTGGCGGGCACGGGCAAGGAATTTATCGATGACGGCGACGCCGATGAATCGTCGCTGTCGCAGCCGAGCGGCCTTGCGCCGTTTGGCGACACGCTGTACTTCGTCGATGCCGAAACATCCAGCTTGCGCAAACTGAAGCAGGGCGAGGTCAGCACGCTGGTGGGCACGGGGCTGTTCGATTTCGGCCTTGTCGATGGCGCGTATCCGAAGGCCATGATGCAGCATGCGCAGGGTTTGGATGTGGATGCGGGCCGCGTGGTGATTGCGGATACCTATAACAATACGCTGCGCCTGTACGACATTGCATCCGGCAAGCTATCCACCGCGAACATCGAAAAGGGCGCGCTGGATGAACCGGGCGATGTGCTGCAGCTGAACGGCAAGATGTACGTGGCCGACACCAACCATCACCGCGTGGCGGTTTTCGACCCGAAAACGGGCAAAACCAGCACGTTAACCCTGTCGCAAGCCAAGTAATTATATTGCCATAATTTAAGCTGACGCGACGGGCGATCGCGGGTATCCTTGATGCGCGTACAGTTTCAACAAACGTATGACCATGATGATGCCCGACAAAAAACCAAAGCCGCATAAAGGCTGGCTGTCGAAAGTTTTCGGCCGCAAGGCCAAATGGTGGATGAAGGCGCTACGCACGGCGGCGCTGATCGCGGGCGGATTGATGGTGACCGACCGCGTGATCCTGCCCAACCTGCCCGGCCGCCCGCTGACCCGCGATGAAACCGCGATGCTGCAGGATGTTTACAAAGAATCCGTCGACCTGACAAAAGTCCGCATCCATACATCACCCATGGCGGATGTGTTTTTAAACTGGATGGGCGCGGATGCGGTCGCGCGTGACAACCTGATTTATATGGCGACCACCGTCGACCTGCACAATTACGGCGCGAAGAATGCCGAGCCGTATATCCAATACGCATTAACGCACGAGGCCGCGCATGTCTGGCAATACCAGAACGGCGTGATGCCGAACATCTTTCACATGACCGCGCTGAATGCCAGCCGCTTCCTGCCAGGCCAGGACAGGCACGAGGATTACCGCTATAGCGTGCTGGAGGGCAAAGACCTGCTGGAGTACAACATCGAACAGCAGGCCAGCATCATCACCGATTTCACCTTCGCGGCGAAGGGCACGATGCCCGCGATTTTCGAAAGCAACGTGAATGCGCCAAAGGAAAAGGTACAGGCGGGATACACCGCCACGCTGAAAAATTTCCGCGCCAACCCGTCTTACCCGAAACAGCGATAATCAGTTTTTACGCGCAAAAGCCTTCATGCCGGGCTTGAACGCGATCTGGAATTTTTCGACCGTGAGGCCATGGCGTGCCAGCAGCAGCTTCATGCCGGTACGCGTCAGGTAGGTCAGGTGGTGCGGCGGCACAACCATATCCCATTTGGTGAATTCTTTCGGCACGCCGAAATGCCCCGCATCGGGCGCGGTGATATACAGCAGTGCGTCCTTGTTCATCACTTTCGACACAGCCGCCATGAAACCGTCGGGATCCGGCACATGCTCGATCACTTCGGACATATAAACCATGTCGAAGGTGTCGCCACGTTCAGCCAGCTTGGCGATATCAATGGTTTCGAATGTGCAGTCCTTGAAATGTTCGCGCGCGATGTTGACGGCGGTGTCATCAATATCGATGCCATAGGACTGGCAGCCCGCCATGCGCGCCGCTTCGGTCATGAAACCGACGCTGCAGCCGACATCGAGGAATTTTTTGCCCGGCGGTTTTTCCGACAGCATGCGTTTTGCGCGCTTCAGGCTGCGGCGCAGCTTGCTGGCTTTCTTGCGCATATATTGTTCGCTCTTGCCGTAGTTCTGGTAGAAGGCGTTGAGCTGTTCGGGTGTGGGATAGGGATCAACCACCACCGTCTTGCAATCCGCACAACGCAGCAGTGCATAACCGTCCTTTTCACCAATGCGCGACTGGTTGGTGCCGTGGCAGCCACGGCAGAAAGACTTGTCGGTTGTGACTTGCGGTATGGCTGTCATGTCCTGATTCCTTTGAAATTCAAGGAAACATAAACATATCCACGTATACTGTCAATTTTACATAGACTGCAGTTTTGACTTTATATGAATGAGAGAATCCTGTATATTCAATCCCATGCAACCGCCCATGAAAACTTATGTCGAGTTTATCGAGCCCGATCGCAACGACCCTGCGGGCCGCTCGACCGTGGTCGAGGTGAAGGATCGGGACATTTCAAAACTGAGCATCCCCGCGCGCTGCGACATTTTTTACTTTTTCGACAGCCCCGCGCACAACACCACAACTGCGGCGGCGCAGGACGAACAATACAATATCTCGCGCTTTCACATCGTGGCCGACAGATTGCTGACCCGCGACGAAGCCAAGCGAATGGTGACGGCAGCGCTGCCCGCGGCCCAACGTTCGCAGATACAGTGGGATGCTAAACTGGCCCAGCATGATGTTTTCGCGCTGACGCGCGGTTTTAATATCGAACCCGTCCGCAAGGACAGCGTCGTGATCGATGCCGATAAAAAGCAGCTCTATCCGAAACCCGCGCCCGAAATCGCGCCGGAGCTGGCCGGCCGGCCGGAAGACAACATGAAGCTGACCCGGCCCATCGCGGTGCCGAAAGACACCGCGCGTTTCAAGCTGACGCCGAAACCGCCGAAGCCATAAACATCAATTGATAAGATATTCCTCGCGCGCATGGCGGATGTCGTCGGCGCTGATAAGCTTTTTATTGGCGACCCGCACCGAATGCAGGCGGCCGTCGAGCTTCTTTTCCCAAAAGTCGAGGAAGCGCCGCAATTCAGGGAAATGGGGGGCGAGATCGTATTCCTGCCAGAGATATTGCTGCAGAAGCTTGGGATGGTCTGGCAGGTGATAAAGAATTTCGGCGGTGGTCAGCCGGTAGTCATTCAGTTGCAGGATCAGATTTGCCATATTCTTGAGCCTCTCTTTCCGAATCTGGCCTCGTTTATTCCATTACTTACAATCCTCTAACTCCATTTAATCATAAATTACTCCCCCCGTGTTAAAAAATTGCAATATCAATAGGTTAGCACTCGTTGTGCTTGACTGCCAAATCGGGTCAAAGTATTTGGAAAGGCTGGGTTTTTGGAAACTGTTCAGTTGAAAAATTCCCGCATTCGGGCTACATAGTTGGCACTTGTCCGGTACGAGTGCCAATCGCCTTTGGGCTTGGTAAAACCGGATCGTTGAAACCTTGCTTAATGAAGAAGGAAAACACATGAGCACGAAATTCACTCCCCTCCATGACCGCGTCCTGCTGCGTCGCCTCGAGAGCGATGCAAAAACCTCGGGCGGCATCATCATCCCCGACACCGCAAAAGAAAAACCCGCGCAAGGCGAAATCGTTTCCGTCGGCACGGGCGTGCGCGACGAAAGCGGCAAGCTGCAGCCCCTCGCTGTGAAGGCCGGCGAAATCGTCCTGTTCAGCAAATGGTCGGGCACCGAAGTCAACATCGATGGCGAAGAGCTGCTGGTCGTGAAAGAAAGCGACATCATGGGCATTATCGTTGCCGATTCCAAAAAAAAAGCTAAAGCAGCCTAATTAACCGAACAACAAAGGAGACACACAATGTCTGCTAAAGAAGTAAAATTTTCGGCCGAAGCGCGCGCGAAAATGCTGAAAGGCGTTGATACGCTTGCGAACGCTGTAAAAGTGACGCTCGGCCCCAAAGGCCGTAACGTCGTCATCTCGAAATCTTTCGGCGCGCCGCGCATCACCAAAGACGGCGTGACCGTCGCGAAAGAAATCGAACTCGAAGACAATTTCGAGAACATGGGCGCACAGATGGTGCGTGAAGTCGCTTCCAAGACCAATGACATGGCTGGCGACGGCACCACCACCGCAACTGTTCTTGCTCAGGCAATCTTCCGCGAAGGCGTGAAGTCGGTTGCTGCCGGCATGAACCCGATGGACCTGAAACGCGGCATCGACAAGGCCGTTGCGGCCGTCGTCGCCGACATCCAGGCGCGCGCGAAAAAAATCTCGAAATCGAACGAAATCGCGCAAGTCGGCACGATCTCGGCGAACGGCGAGAAAGAAATCGGCGACATCCTCGCTAAAGCGATGGAAAAAGTCGGTAACGAAGGCGTGATCACGGTTGAAGAAGCCAAATCGCTGGATACCGAACTCGACGTCGTCGAAGGCATGCAGTTTGACCGCGGCTATCTCAGCCCCTACTTCATCACTAACGCAGACAAGATGGTCTGCGAACTTGATGCGCCCTACATCCTGTTCTTCGAGAAAAAACTCTCGAACCTGCAATCGATGCTCCCCATCCTCGAAGCTGTCGTCCAGTCGGGCAAGCCCCTGCTGATCGTGGCCGAAGATGTGGAAGGCGAAGCGCTCGCGACCCTCGTCGTGAACAAGCTGCGTGGCGGCCTGAAAGTGGCTGCTGTGAAGGCTCCTGGCTTCGGCGACCGCCGCAAGGCAATGATGGAAGATATGGCGATCCTCACCACCGGTGAAGTGATCTCCGAAGATCTGGGCATCAAGCTGGAATCGGTTACCCTGAACCAGCTGGGCCGCGCAAAACGCGTCCGCATCACCAAAGACGACACCACCATCATCGGCGGCGCAGGCTCGAAAAAAGAAATCGACGCACGCATCGCGCAGCTGAAGGCGCAGATCGCTGAAACCACGTCGGACTACGACAAGGAAAAACTGCAAGAACGCCTCGCCAAAATGGCGGGCGGCGTTGCGGTCATCCGCGTCGGCGGCGCGACCGAAGTTGAAGTGAAAGAACGCAAGGACCGCGTTGACGATGCAGTGCATGCAACCCGCGCTGCTGTCGAAGAAGGCATTGTCGCCGGCGGCGGCACGGCTCTTCTGTACGCAACCCGCGCACTGAAAAAACTGAAGTCCCTGAACCGCGACGAAGAAGTCGGCATCGAGATCATCGCACGCGCGATTGAAGCCCCGATCCGCCAGATCGCGTTCAACGCAGGCGTCGAAGGCTCGATCGTCGTCGGCAAGCTGCTGGAACAGAAAGACACGAACCTTGGCTATGATGCACAGAACGGCGAATACACCGACATGGTGAAAGCCGGCATCATCGACCCGGTAAAGGTCGTTCGCCACGCATTGCAGGACGCGGCTTCCATCGCCGGCCTGATGATCACCACCGAAGCAACCATCGCTGAAATCCCCAAAAAGGACGAAGCACATGGCGGCGGCGGCCATGGCGGTCACGGCGGCATGGACGGCATGATGTAATCCATCAAGCTTCCTACCAAATAAAAGAGGGCCGGATGAAAATCCGGCCCTTCTTTTTTGTCCAATCGTAAAATCTTACCGCGCCTGAAGAGGACGTTACGCGCTTGCAGCGGCAGTTATCTCGCCTGCAGCGGGCGTTGAACGCGGCTGATGCCGCGTTTGGGCATGGCGTCCTCGATCACCGCGCGGATCTCGGGCTTGTGGCGGGCGAGCATCAGGGCGTTATAGCCGAATTCGTTCAGGTTCTGCGGGCTGGCCTGGTTGTGAAGCAGTAGCGACACCATCGCCAGGTCGCTGCGGCGCACGGCCTTGTTCAGCGTGTATTCGACCGCCTCGTCGGGCAGGTTGGCATCCGCGCCGCGTTTCAGCAACTCGACCGCCAGCGCGTGATGGCCTTTCTCGACCACCACATGCAGCAATGATTGCTGGACCGCGCTTTCACGCACCGCGCCTTCGGTATCGACCTGCACGCCCATATCCAGCAGCTGCGCCATGCGCCACAGGTTGCCCTGTTCCGCCATCTGGAAAGCGGTGTCGGCCTGCACGGCATAGGGCTGCGCCTTCATCAGGTCGCGCCACAGCAGGTCATCGTGATCGGGGCGTAAATCGGCCATCGTTAATCCCTTAAATATGACGTTATGGATACTGCGCAATAACCAACAAGCCAAAGGAAAGTGCCATGCTTAAGAAAATAGACAGTAAAATCATTAATTTAACCATTTCCGGCCATTAAATTGCGTGGTTTAACACGGCCTTAACATAAATGTTCAATAATAGAGTCAGTCAAAAACCCTTACCGCAGGCGGAAAATGTCTACTTTCATGAAAAATTCGGGCCAGCAGGGCATCTGGGATTTCATCGACCAGGGCCAGACCGACAAGGTCGTGGACGCAATCATGAAAGACCCGAAGCAGCTGAATTACCGCCTCGGGTTGAACGAAGACACGCCGTTACATGTGATCGCCATGAAGGGTGACGTGACGATGATGAAGGCCATCATCGACGTCATCGGTGACGGTGCGGTGCTGGACATGCGTAACAAGGCGGGCGATTCACCGCTGATGAAATCGGGTGCCTATGGGCGCGACGATATGGCGGTGTTGCTGATGGATAGCGGCGCAGACCCGAACGCGCGCAACATCCTGCAGGAAACGCTGCTGATGAAAACCATCAAGGGGCGCAATCAGGATGATGTGCGCGAATCCGAAAAATCCCCCTTCGACAAGATCATTTCGACCGCCATCGACCGCGGCGCGGATATATCCGCCAAAAGCTCGACCGGCAACACCGCAAACGACGTGGCCGATTTGTTCGAGGACGACAAGACCATGCGCTTTCTTGACGCAAAACTCGCGGAGCAGAAGGCCGGCACTTTCAAACCCGCCAGCAGCGCGCCGCCCAAGCCCGTCACTTCCAAATTCGGCTAAACGACCTATAATCGCTGCAGCCCTGTAACAGCGCGGATCCAAGATCATGCCTGAATTGCCCGAGGTTGAAACCGTCTGCCGCGGCCTTGCCAGAGCCATGAACGGGGAACGCATTGCAGGTGTCGAAACGCTGCGCCATAACCTGCGGATCCCCTTCCCCACCGACCTGAAAACGATTGCGGGCGCACGCGTCGAAAACATCACGCGCCGCGCGAAATATATCATGATCGCGCTCGACAATAAAAAAACGCTGCTGATCCACCTTGGCATGTCGGGGCGCATGGTGATACAGCAGAAACCCGAACAGGGCGCGCTTGAAAAACACGACCATATGGTTTTGAACATGAAGAATGGCACGCGCATCGTGTTCAACGATGCGCGCCGTTTCGGCATGGTCGATCTCGCGAACACCGCAGAACTTGCACAGCATAAATTCTTTTCGCATCTGGGGCCCGAACCGCTGGATAGGGAATTCAGCGCGAAATACCTGGCCGAAAAACTGAAGACGAAAAAAATCGCCATCAAGCTTGCGATCATGGATCAGGAAATGGTGGTTGGCGTCGGGAATATTTATGCGTCGGAGGCGCTGTTTCGCGCCGGCATTGATCCCGCGCGCGCCGCCAGCAGCATCAGGCCCGCCGAAATCACCGAACTGATCGCCAGCATCCGCGCCGTTTTGAAACAGGCGATCAAGGCAGGCGGCAGCAGTTTGCGCGATTACGTACAGGCCGATGGCGAACTGGGGTATTTTCAGGACAAATGGGCGGTTTACGGGAAGCACCACCAGCCCTGCAAAGGCTGCGACTGCAATATCGACAAAACCGGCGGCATCCAGAAAATAACGCAGGGCGCGCGGTCCACATTTTATTGCCCACGGAAACAAAAGTGAGGTAAAAATATTCATGAAAAATTTCATCCTGACCGCCGCCGCATTGCTGGCACTTTCCGCCCCCGCGCTTGCCGCCCATCCCTATGGCGATGACGAGCAGCAGCATTCACAGGTAATGGAGGACATCCCCCTGATGGACGGCATGCAGGAAACAGCGCCGGAACATGACGATAAAAACCAGCTGAAGGAACCCAACCAGACCAGCGCCGTCGTCACCGGCAACGAACAAATGGTAAAGAGCTATTATAACGAACAACTGCTCCGCAAGGGCTGGAAGCCGCTGAAAGCGCAGAACCCGAATGTGTATGTGAACGACAAGGGCGAGACGCTGCGCGTCGACGCCGACATGGCGGATGGCAAGACAACCCTGAAACTCAACCGCACGCCCGCACCACCGAAAAAACAAGCCGTGCAACCCGCACCCCCGCGCCAGAAAAAACAATACGGCGCGTCGAGCGATTATAACGAGGAACAGCAATAATGACTTTCGAACACATCCTGACCGAACGCCGCGGCAAAACCGCGCTGATTACCCTCAACCGCCCCAAGGCTTTGAATGCGCTGTGTCAGGCATTGATGGACGAGTTGACAATCGCGGTCGAGGAATTCGAGGCGGATAGCAACATCGCCGTTATCGTTTTGACAGGCAGCGAAAAGGCCTTCGCCGCCGGTGCCGACATTAAAGAGATGGCGCCCAAGAATTTTATGGATGTGTACAAGGAAGATTTCATCACCCGCAACTGGGAGCGCATCACGCGCTGCCGCAAGCCGGTGATTGCGGCGGTGGCCGGTTACTGCCTTGGCGGCGGATGCGAACTGGCCATGATGTGCGAGTTCATCATCGCGGCGGATACCGCGAAATTCAGCCAGCCGGAAATCACCATCGGCACGATCCCCGGTGCCGGCGGCACGCAACGCCTGACCCGCGCTGTTGGCAAGGCAAAGGCCATGGAGCTGTGCCTGACCGGCCGCATGATGGACGCAGCCGAAGCCGAGCGCGCAGGTCTGGTCGCCAGAATAGTGCCGGCCGACAAGCTGCTGGAGGATGCATTGGCGACAGCCGAGAAAATCGGCTCCTTCTCGCAGCCCGTGGTCATGATGGCCAAGGAATCTGTAAATCGCGCCTTCGAAACCACTCTGTCGGAAGGCCTGCGCTTCGAGCGCCGCATGTTCCATGCGACTTTTGCGACCGAAGACCAGAAAGAGGGCATGAAGGCCTTTGGCGAGAAGCGTCCGGCAGCCTTTAAAGACAAGTAATTCAAAGACTTGCACTTATCCACAAGTTTATTGACTTATGCGGCCATCCCCTTTAAAAACATCAAGTCCAAGGGCGCCGCGCCATTTATGGTGATTCCCGTGCAGCCTTTTGCCAAGAATTAACCGATTTGAAAACTCAAGAAAGAGACTGAAACAAAATGGCTATCACGAAATCAGGCAAGAAACGCATCCGTCGCAACGCACGCCGCGCAACGCTCAACAAGTCGCGCGTCTCTGAAATGCGCGGCGGTATCCGCAAGCTTGAAGAAGCCATCAAGTCCGGCGACGCCGAAGCAGCCAAGGCAGCCCTGAAAGCGGCACAGCCTTCGATCGCACGCGTTGCAGGCAAAAAAATCATCAGCAAAAAAACAGCGTCGCGCAAAATTTCGCGCCTGTCCGCCCGCGTCAAGAAAATCGTCAAGAAATAAGCTACAAGATTTTGTGGCTCCCCCTTCGGGAATCACACTAAACAAAAACGCCGCGAATTTTTTCGCGGCGTTTTTGTTTTTGCAACATGGAATCATCGCAGCGCTGAAAAGAATCAATGAAACACGCCAGAATCGCGCACATGTGGTTTCATGCGATCAAGAATTTTCGCCCGATTTAAGATTTAAAATTTTCACGCATGTGAATCGCGCACCTGCGATTCACGCGAAAGATACAAGTGAAAATATCGGACTAAAAACTGCTTTGTTCGGCACGTTTGTTTCTTTTTTAAAATTATCCACACATGGTGCTTGCGACTCATTTTGATGGTCGCTAAGGTTTGGGCACTTCATCATTTGCAAACACGAACCGGAACGCCCCAGTGCGTTTTAATATCGGTTTATCAGCAGACTGCAGAAGTTACTTGAAGAAGAGGAGCGGCAGAATCACTTAAGCACTTACTAAAAGGTGCGGGTTTCTCTGGCGAATTTCTTCCGCCGTTTCAAACGGCGTCAGGGCGTTACGGACTTAGACTTTCAGGGCATTCTTCTACTTAAGGGCAATCCATGTTTGAAAACGGCCAGCAAGTGACGGTTGAAACGGCAGACGCCAATGATTCCGCGTCCAGTTTCGATCTCCGCTTTTCGCAAGTGAAGGCGTTGCTGCAAAAAGAATTCGGCGAGACCGCATTCCGCAGCTGGATCGCGCCCATCGAGGCTGTTTCCTGCCTGTCCGGCACCCTGTCGCTGAACGTGCCCACCCGTTTCATCCGCGACTGGGTGAAATCGCATTACGCCGACCGCATCCGCAGCCTGTGGACGCAGCATTTCGGTGCCATCGCCCGCGTCGAAATCGGCATTTCCGGCAAGAAAGCCGCAAGCCCCGTGACCGTGGCCCCCGCCGGCGTCGCCTATGAAACGCCCGCCATCGCCAACGAAAACGCGGCGAAAGACGCCAGCGCCGATTTTTCCGTCGCGCTTGACCCCCGTTATACTTTTGAAAATTTCGTGACCGGCAGCCCGAACGAATTCGCCTATGCCGCCGCGCGCAAGATTGCCGACAATGAAAAGGTGTCGTTCAATCCTTTGTTCCTGCAAGGCGGCGTCGGCCTTGGCAAGACGCACCTGATGCATGCGATCGCCCATTCGGCGCGCGCGAACGGTCGTAAAGTTGCTTATATGTCCGCCGAAAAATTCATGTACGATTTCGTGCGCGCGCTGCGCTTTCAGGACACCATGTCGTTCAAGGCGAAATTCCGCTCTGTCGATGTGCTGATGGTCGATGACATCCAGTTCATCTGCGGCAAGGACGCGACGCAGGAAGAATTCTTCCATACCTTCAACGCGCTGATCGACCAGGGCAAGCAGATCGTCATTTCCGCCGACCAGAGCCCCGCCGATATGGACGGGCTCGAAGAACGCCTGCGTTCGCGCCTGTCCATGGGACTTGTCGCCGCGATCCACCCGACGACCTATGAATTGCGCCTTGGCATCCTGCAATCGAAATGCGCGCAGATGAAGCGCGACCTGCCGCAGGATGTTCTGGAATTCCTCGCCCAGAAAATCGCCTCGAACGTGCGCGAGCTGGAAGGCGCGCTCAACCGCCTGATCGCCCATGCGGAACTGGTGAACCGCCCCGTGACGGTTGATACCGCGCAAGACCTGCTGTCCGATCTGCTGCGCGCGAACGACCGCCGCACAACCATTGAAGACATCCAGCGCAAGGTTTGCGAACATTACGGCATCCGCCTGGCCGACATGCACAGCCCCCGCCGCGCGCGCCCCGTCGCCCGCCCGCGCCAGCTGGCCATGTACCTGTGCAAGCAGCTGACGTCCCATTCCCTGCCGGAAATCGGCCGGAAATTCGGCGGCCGCGACCACACGACCATCATCCACGGCGTGCGCAAGATCGAGGAACTGCTGGCGGGTGATCCCACCCTGCGCGGCGACCTCGAATCGCTGAAAAAGGCGATTGCGGCGTAACCTTTGCCCCTCCCCCGACGAATTGGCTTTAGGACCCCTTTTGGCTTATATTAGGGGCTTGAAGGAGCTATCCCCCATGCCGTTGCCAATCTCATTCGCCCGTATTCTGTCTTTCCTGCTGTTTTTGACGCTGTTTTCGGCGCAAAGCCATGCCGAACAGCCCAAATTCGTCGAAGCGCGCCTGTTCAGCCCCGTAACGGCAACCGGCAAGGCAGATGTGGTGAACCTTGGCCTGCAACTGAAGCTGCAGCCCAAATGGGATACCTATTGGCGTACACCCGGCGATGCCGGCCTGCCCCCCGACCTTGATTTCAAGGGATCGGAGAATTTCAAAAGCTTCACCCTGCAATACCCCCTGCCACACCGCCTGACTATTTCCGGCCTCGATAATAATGTTTATACCGAGGAAGTGATTTTTCCCGTGACCGTGGCGGTAGCAACGCCGGGCGCGCCGCTGGATTTGAAACTGAAACTGTCGCTGCTGGTCTGTAACGAAATCTGCGTGCCGGAAAAACATGAACTGACCTTTTCGCTGCCCGCCGGCGAGGCCATGCCGTCTGCCGATGCAGCCCTGTATGATGCCGCAATCGCGAAGCTGCCGCGCAGCAGCATCGAGGGTTACAGTTTTGGCCGCAGCTGGCTGGAAACCGATACCGTCACCAACAAACAGGTTCTGGTGATCGAAGGCCAGCTGCCTGCAAAACCGTCTGCCGATGCCGATATTTTTGTCGAGCATGATTCCGGCACCGCCTTTGGCCGCCCTGCTATCACCTATGACGATGCGACCGGCAAGGTTGCCCTGCGCATCGAACCGCACACCAATGACGCGCCGGAAAAACTGGCGACAACCCTTGGCACCGGCGATGTGACGCTCACCTATGTCGATAACGGCGTTGGGTTTGAAGCGAAAACCACCGTCGGCGTCAGCCCCGACACCGCGCCGCGCCCGCTGCCGCTGCCGCAGAAGATGAAGGAAAAAATCACCAGCCTTGATGCCGGCATTTTGCTGGCGGCGCTGCTGGGCGGGCTGATCCTGAACCTGATGCCCTGTGTCTTGCCCGTATTGTCGCTGAAAGTATTGTCGGTCGTAAGCCACGGCGGCCATGACAGCCGCGCCAGAATTTTTAAAAACTTCATGGCATCGGCGATTGGCGTACTGGTGTCGTTCTGGTTCATGGCGGGCGCGCTGGTGGCGGCGAAGGCGGCCGGCAGCACGATCGGCTGGGGCATCCAGTTCCAGCATCCGGGCTTCCTGGTTTTCCTGATCGCCGTGTTGCTGCTGTTCGCGGTCAATATGTGGGGCCTGTTTGAAATTCCGCTGCCGCGTTTCATCGCAAAACATGTGGCATCCAAACATGAAAGCGAACCCACGCTGGCGGGGCATTTCCTGACCGGCGCGTTTGCGGCATTGCTGGCAACGCCTTGCACCGCGCCGTTTCTGGGCACCGCAGTCGGCTTTGCGCTGTCGCGCGGGGCTTATGAGATTTTCATGATCTTCACGTTTTTAGGCCTTGGCCTTGCGCTGCCCTATATCGCGCTCGCCGTATCGCCGAAGGTCTTTAAATACATGCCCAAACCCGGCAAATGGATGCTGACGCTGCGCAAAATCCTTGCCATCGTTTTGCTGGCAACCGCCGTCTGGCTGGGATCGGTGCTGTTCCGCGTTTCGGCCGAACCCGCGCTCGATGCCGGCTGGCAGAAATTCGACATGGCGCTGATCTCCCCTGCGGTGAAGGAAGGCAAGACCGTGATGGTCGATGTGACCGCCGACTGGTGCCTGACCTGCAAGGCGAACAAGAAATTCGTCCTCGACCAGGACGATGTGAAAGAGGCGCTGAACACCCCCAACATCCTGCTGCTGCAGGCAGATTACACCCAGCAGGACGATGTGACGGCGCAATACCTTGGCACCTTCGGGCGCTATGGCATTCCGTTCAACGTCGTCTATGGCCCGGGCGCGCCCGACGGCATCGTGCTGCCCGAATTGCTGACCAAAAAAGCGGTCATGGACGCCTTGGCGGTCGCGGCGGGGGAATAGTTTTTCCATACTGACGGACAGGGCCGCGCCAAACCCGCGCTGCCCCCCCGCCGTCAAAGTTGACAGTCGCGTATAAACGCTTACGCTATTGCCTATGGTACATGAATCCTTGCAGCAGCATAAACCACCCGTCGGCAACAGCCAGTTTTACATGTGGCGTTGCGTCGTCGCCCTTGCCCATGCCGACGGCATGGTGCAACAGGAGGAGCGCGATTACCTGACCCGCGTGTTTGGCAGGATGGGCTTGAACGATGAACAAAAATCCACCCTTCAGGCCGACATGGCGACCGCGCAGGATATTGCCGCGCTGCTGAACCATATCAACGAACCGGAATGGCGCGGCCAGCTGGTTTATTTCGCCGGGCTGCTGGCACGCGCAGATGGCGTTGTTGACCCGCAGGAAGACCATATCTTAAAAAAATTGCACGCCGACCAGCTGTCCAGCCTCGATATGGACCATATCCGCGCCGACGTGAAGAAAGCCGTTGCGAACGAAATGTTCCAGCATGACCTGAAAATGAGCGAATTGCGCCCGCAGGGCGGATTGTCTGCGATCATCGACAGCCTGCTGCTGCGCCTTGGCATCGATATTTTGGAGAATTGACGATGACGAACCTGCCCCGCCCGCCGAAACAGGAAATGAGCGACAGCCAGTACCAGATGTGGCGCGGCGTGATCGCCATCGCCCATGCGGACGGCAAGGTGCAGGATGAGGAACGCGCGTATTTGAAAAAAGTGTTCCAGAACCTCGACCGCGTCTATGGCCTGACCATGGCGCAGCGTCAGGAACTGGACGACGACATGCTGAACCCGAAAAATCTCGCCGATATCCTGCCGAAAATCACCGAGCCGCAATATCGCGGCATGCTGATCCATTTCGGCGAAGTGCTGGTCTGGTCGGACAACGAAGTGACCGCCGAGGAAGAAGACGTCATCAAAAAACTGTATACCGGCCAGATGTCGTCTATCGACGAAAAGAAACTGCGCGCCGATGTGAACGCGCAACTGGCGGCGACCAGGGCCGAACATGACCGCGAGCTGGAGAAAATCCACGCCACCGGCGAGCGCAGAAGCCCCGTCTTCCGCGGCTTCGACCGTTTGCTGCGCAAGATCGGGATTGATATTTTAGAATAGGATTTTATCACGCGTGCCACCTCCGCCTTGCGGGGAGGTTCCGTAGCGCGGCCGGCGTGCCTCGTATAACTCAAGCGCCCAATGATGGCAGGACTGCCTTGTGGATCCCTACTAAGGCAGGCATGACGCGCGTTTAATAGAGTCCGCCCAGACCCGTCTCCACGCCTTGGCTACGCTCCATCACTTCGGATACGGGGGCGACGCTTTCGCCGGTGAACATCATGGGTTCCTCGCCGGGTTCCGAGCCGTCGATGAAGGCTTCAAAGATGCTTTTTTCATCGCCGGGCTGGCTGCGTGTTCCGGTGACGGGGTTGATCTGCACCATGCGGATGCCGGGCGGCACGCGGAACGGCACGGGTGGCACATCCTTCAGCGCCTTTTCCATGAATTCCTTCACGATGGGCGCCGCCACATGGCCGCCGGTTTCCTTCGCGCCCATGGGTTTCGGCTCGTCAAAGCCGACATAGGAACCGACAATTAAATCAGGCGTAAATCCGATGAACCATGCGTCCTTGGCATCGTTCGTCGTGCCGGTCTTGCCCGCGATGGGGCGGCCGAGCGATTTCAGGCTGGTGGCCGTGCCGCGCTGCACGACACCCTCCAGCATCGACACAATCTGGTACATATTGCGCGGATCGGCGATATCGGGGCGGTTATCCTGCAGCACGGGCGCGTCCTGATCGTTCCAGGGCGTCATCGGCCCGCAGGTTTCGCAGGCGCGTTTGTCGTGTACGAAAATGGTCTTGCCGTGGCGGTCCTGCACGCGGTCGATCAGCGTCGGGGTGATTTTCTTGCCGCCGTTGACGAAGGTAGAATAGCCCGCGACCATGCGCAGCAGCGTGGTTTCACCCGCGCCGATCGACATCGACAGCATCGGCGGCAGGTTGTCGATCACGCCGAATTTGTTGCAGATGTCGACGATCTTGTCCATGCCCACATAATTGGCAAGGCGCACCGTCATCAGGTTGCGTGATTTTTCGAGGCCGACGCGCATGGTGGTCGGGCCGCCGAAATCATTCGTGTAGTTTTTGGGCGCCCAGCGCTTGGTGCCGGGACCCTGGTCGAGCACGAAAGGCGCATCGAGGATCAGCGTCGCAGGGGTGAACCCCGCTTCCAGACCCGCAAGGTATACGAAGGGCTTGAAGGCCGAACCCGGCTGGCGGATCGCCTGCATCGCGCGGTTGAACCAGCTGAGTTGGAACGAGAAGCCGCCCGCAAGCGCGAAGATACGGCCCGTATGCGGATCCATCACGATGAGGCCGCCCGATACGTTCGGGATCTGGCGCAGCCAGTACACGTCGCGGTCCTTGTCCTTCTCGCCGGAATCTTCGGTGAACCAGACATCGCCGACAGCCAGCAGGTCGCTGACTTTATCAGGGGCTTTTTCGCCCTTGCGCTTGGCCCATTTCATTTTGTTGAAGGTGATGACGGCTTCGCGGCCGTTGCGCAGGCCGACGCGCGCTTCCTTGTCGCCGGTTTCAAGCACGACCGCGAGTTGAAAACTGCCGGTGCCCGCAGGCTCCGCCACTTTCAACAGGTTGTCGTGCCAGTCCTTGCCCGTTTCGATATGCGCCAGCTTGTCGCTGTGCAGGCCGTAACGCATGTCGTAATTGATCAGCCCGTGGCGCAGCGCTTCTTCGGCCAGCGACTGGTATTCGGGGATCATCGTCGAATGGGCGATCAACCCGCCCTTCATGAGGCCGTCTTCGCCATACAGCTCCAGCAGCTTGCGGCGCACTTCCTCGGCGAAATACGGGTGGTTCACGTATTGGGTCGCTTCGCGGTTGATGGTGGTGATGGGCTTCAGCTTGGCCAGTTCAAGCTCGGCCTTGGTGATATATCCGTTGTCCTGCATTTCAGACAACACGTAATTACGGCGCTCCAGCGCGGCGTCATAGCGTTTCGCGGGGTCGTAATCGCTGGGGGCTTTCGGCAATCCAGCCAGGAACGCCGCTTCCTCCAGCGTCAATTCGTCCAGCGGCTTGTTGAAATATTCAAGGCTGGCCGCCGCGATGCCATAGCTGCGCGCGCCCAGATAAATTTCGTTCAGGTAGAGTTCCAGAATTTTGTTCTTGGGCAGCGCTTCCTCGATGCGGAACGACAAAATGGCTTCGCGGATCTTGCGGCCGAATTTGGCGACGACGTCGCCCTTCTCTGCCTCGACCTCATCCTTCAGCAGGAAGTTCTTCGCGACCTGCTGCGTGATGGTCGATGCGCCCTTCATGCGCTTGCCGGGATGCAGCACGTTCTGCTTGATCGCGCGCAGGATGCCGATGGGGTCGACGCCTTTGTGCGAGAAAAAGTTTTTATCTTCGGCAGAGATAAACGCGTTCACCACCAGCTTGGGCACGGAATCGACCGGCACGAAGACGCGCTTTTCATAGGCAAATTCGGCGAGCAGACGGCCATCGCCCGCATAGGCGCGGGTCACGATGGGCGGGTCATATTTCGACAGCGCGCTGTAATCCGGCAGGTCATGGCCGAAATAAAACAGGATGAAGGCAACGCCGGCAACGCCGCCCAGAATCCCAAGCAAACCCAGCGATACGAACAGCGTGACCAGGCGCATGAAAATGCCGCCGCCGGATTTTTTCCGTTTGGCTTTCACCTCGGCCTTTTTTTCGGGTTCGGGCTTTTTCGCGACCAGCGGCTTTTTCGGCTTCGGCGCGTTCGGGTTGTTGCTCGGGTCGGCGATGGGGCCTGCCATGGTCAGATTTCCATTTTGATGGGGCCGGTGGCCGAGCCCTTGATGAACTGGTCGACATATTCGTTGCCCGAATGGTCGATGTCTTTCGCGTCGCCCTGCCAGATGATCTGGCCTTTATAAATCATGGCGATGTTGTCGGCGATTTTACGCGCCGATGCCATGTCATGCGTGATCGACAGCGTCGTTGCGCCCAAGCCCCTGGACGTTTCCACGATCAGGTCGTTGATGACATCCGCCATGATGGGGTCGAGGCCGGTCGTGGGTTCATCGAAGAAAATGATTTCCGGGTTGGATGCGATCGCGCGCGCCAAACCGACGCGTTTCTGCATCCCGCCCGAAAGTTCGGCCGGCAGCATGTCGGCGACGCGCGGCGCAAGGCCGACAGCGCGGAGTTTTTCGATCGCGACGACGCGCGCTTCTTCCTTGCTCACGCCCTTGCCCTGCATCAGCCCGAAGCCGACATTTTCCCAGATGGGGAGTGAATCGAACAAGGCGCCCCCCTGAAACAGCATGCCGAATTTTTTCATCAGTTCGTCGCGCTGTTTGCCGGTCGCGCCCGCGGTTTCAACGCCGTCCACCTTGATCGATCCCTTGTCGGGATGCAGCAAACCCAGCACGCATTTGATCGTGACCGATTTTCCGGTGCCCGATCCGCCGATGATGACGAGCGACTTGCCCTTTTCGATCGAGATGTTCACGCCGCGCAGGACATGGTTGCGGCCGAATGATTTGGTGACGTCCTTCAGTTCTAATTTCGGCGGGTTCATGGTTATTTCCCCGCGAAAAACAGTTGGGTGAGGAAATAATTCGTGATCAGGATAAGGATGGAGCTTGATACCACCGCCGTCGTCACCGCCGCGCCCACGCCCTGCGCGCCGCGCTGCGAGTTATAGCCGTTATAGCAGCCCATCAGCGTCACGATAAAACCGAATGCCGACGCCTTCCACAAACCAGAAACAACATCGTCATAGGTCAGGTATTCCCATGTCTTGTGCAGGTAGTTTTCGGGGCCGAAGCCGAGTTTGTAAACACCCACCAGATACCCGCCGAACACGCCTATCACATCGGCAATCAGGACAAGGATAGGGAGCATGATTGTGCCCGCAATCAGGCGGGGCGCCACAAGGTATTTGAAGGGGTTGGTCGACAGGGTCGTGAGCGCGTCAATCTGTTCGGTCACGCGCATGGTGCCCAGTTCCGCCGCAATGGAAGCACCAATACGTCCTGCCACCATCAGCCCCGCCAGCACAGGCGCCAGTTCGCGCGTGACGGACAGCACGACGACGGTTGCAACAGCACCCTCGGCGGAGAAGCGGGAGAAGCCGGTATAGCTTTGCAGCGCAAGCACCATGCCGGTAAACAGCGCGGTCATGCCCACAACGGGCAGCGAATAATAACCGATATCGATGATCTGGCGCAGCAACAGGCGCGGATAGAACGGCGGCGTGACGCAATGATAAATCGCCTGCGCCGTGAAGCGCGACAACCGTCCGGCAGCGGCGAAGAAATTCAGCACCGTCGCGCCAAGCCCCTGCAGGCTGTCGAGGGGCGACCAGCCGCGCTTTGTTAATGCCGTTTTTTCTTCTGCTTTTTCTTCTGCAATGCTCATATCAGACACCCGTATAATGCCGCCGGTAACGCCGCCCCAGCGACGTCAGGATTTCGTAGCCGATTGTCCCCGCCTGCGCCGCGACATCATCGACCAATTGATGCGGCCCGATGACCTCGGCCCAGTCGCCTTGATCGGGCTGAGCCTTCAGCGCAGTGGTGTCGACGATGATGCTGTCCATCGACACGCGGCCGATGACGGGGCATTTTTCGCCGTGGATAACGACCATGCCGCGCCCTGTCAGGCTGCGGAGGTAGCCATCAGCATATCCTACTGAAATTGTGGCGCAATGTGCAGGGGCAGACGCCGTATAACTGGCACCGTAACCAACGGGCGATGATATGTCAATCAAACGCGTCTGCACGATGCGCGCCTTCAGCGTGACCGTGCCCTCCATCGGGTTGATGCCGCCGGACGGGTTAATTCCATAAAGTCCGCAGCCGGGGCGCACGAGGTCAAAGTGATAGTCATCGCCCAGCAAAATCCCCGCCGAATTGGCAAAACTGAGGCGCACGGGCATGCCC
>JBBRVE010000037.1:0-26916 GCA_038247245.1 Bdellovibrionales bacterium
AGCTGCTTGTCCCGCAGTTGAAGACACGCGACTGGTCGATCGAGCCCGTCTGCGGCGCTGTACAGCCGATGGAGCGGTTTTCGGTCTGGCCAGCCGCACAGGAGCAGGTATTGCTATCGGTAATCCAGCCGCCCCAAGAGCCCGAGCCGCAATTGAAGTCGCGGTGCTGCAGGATAGAGCCCGTATAGCCGGTACCGCATGAAAGCGTCTGGTTCTGCGTGCTGGGCGCGCAGGTGCAGGTGCTGCTGACGTCGCCCCAGGCCGTATAATGGCCGGCGATGGCAGAGTCGCAGATCCAGTCGCGCTGCTGCGTCACGGAACCGGTATAGCCCGCAATCGGGCATCCGACCGTGCGCGTTTCAGTCAGCGGCGAGCAAACGCAGCTGTTGGCCGTGATCGTGCTGCCGCCGGTATTCGCAGGGCAGACGTTCCAGTTGTGGCTCGTCACGACGCCGGTCCAGTTGCCCGTGCCTTTATACACGTTGCAGCTTGTGTCCACATATTCATCCAGCGCGTTACAGACGCAGTTACCGGTTGTCGACTGTGTGCGCCACTGCGTCACACCGGACACAGTGTTACAGACATAGGTGCGTTGCCAACTGGAGCCGATAACGGGCGTCGTCCATGTCGTGTTCTGCAGCTGAGCGGGAGCAGTATAGGTGGTGACGGCAGGCGTGCTGCTGCAGGCCGTAAAAGTACGCGCCGGGCAGGCAACGGCTGCGGAGCATTTCGGCTTGCCTTTCGGGTAATCAGCCGTAATTTCCACACCCGTCATGATCTCGCCGGGGGCGCAGGTGGTCGGGCTGAAAGGAACGCATTTGATGTATTTCGCGCCGGGATCTGTCGTGGGGTTGCCGGACGGATTCGTCCGTTGCCCAAACGATCGCGCATAGGTATTGGCCGGACATTTGAAGTCGTCGGTTTCCGAGCCGAATTTTGAAACGGGGATACAGTTCGAGCGCGAGGGATCGCAAACTTCAGATGCCAGCGCGTTGCTGTCTGCCGCGCGCACTTCGCCCGCCACGTCCATCGTTGCGTTCGTGGCAGGGGTGTCAAGGCCGATACCGATTTGTCCGCCCGATTCCGCATCGATCAGATCGCGGATATGGAACCCGCCATCGTCGGATACGCGCCACAACGGCGTTTCAACCGATGAGAAGAATTGCACATAGTCGTCGAAATGCTCCACGCCGTTAGCGGGGGCATAAGCGCCGGAAGCATAATTGGCAAGCGCGTTCGCGACGCTTGTATTGCAGTTTTCGCGGTCATAACCGACAGTCGCGCAAGGACGCATCTGCATGCCCGCCGATGAAAAGGCACCCAAACGGTCAGCGCCACTGCTGAACAGGACATAGTGCGCGCGGTTATCCGTGCGGGTCAGCTGGATAGCACCGGCGGCTGCCTGATTGCGGTCATAAACGACGATACCACCGCTGCGGCGCACATACGAAGTTGTCACGGCAAGGTTTTCTGTCACGGCATACTGGAAGCGGTTGCCCCAGCCGTCCTGCGACTGGTCTTCAGGCAGGCCCAGCGAGCGGAAAGGGATTGCACCACGGCGAATCTTGGGAATCGCGCAATTACCGGCAACGGCGGGGCCGGCAGGAAGGCAAACGTTCGCGGGGCTGGGGTTGATGTCGACGAAGGAAACGCCATCTTCGAAATAGAGGCCGTTCACGTAAGTACCGGCGGTGGCGGGCGCGGGATAAGCAGGCAGGGGCGCGGGCGGGGCGGTGACAGCCGGGTTGCATTCGGTTTCAAGGCCGTACCGCGCATCGCCACGTGCCAGGTCAAGACGCGCGGGGCAGGGATAGCGGCCGTATTGGACGAGGAAGTTACCAAGCGCTGCGGTCAACAGGCTCGCGGTGTTTTCCGTGTCCTGCTGCGCCCTGGTTTTCTGGTAGATGCCATAGGCGGAAATAAACGAAGACATGATCAGACCGACGACTGTGATGACAACCGCCATCTCGATCAGCGTATAGCCAGACTGGCGTTTATCGCTATTGCGCAATTCCCGCGTTTTCATGGCGTTGCACATATTATTCCCCCGGTTGCATTGATACCCTTGACGTATGATCCGGGCGCGCATGTGCCGGATGTCACAACAGTCAGGTCAGTCGAAACTTCACAGTCGGCATTGCCGTTCTTGACGCCACGCATCATCGCTTCCGGGCAACCCAGCGCACGGCCCGAACCATAAACGCTGCCATCCGGCCCGTCGATCATGCCGGCGTTGATGCAATAAGCGGGCTTGTCAGGGTTTATCATCGTCATGGGATCATCAAATTCCGGCGTACAGAATTCATTGGCAAGATAGCTATCGGTCATGACGTTCCCGCCGACATCAAGATCCGCCAGCGGCACGGTCACGCCGATACCAACGCGTGCCTTGGTCTTGTTGTACATGGACGTCGTGGTCTGGTAACTCCATTTGTCACTGCTGCGCGCGAGCGAATAAGACATGAAAGCATCGTCAAAGAACGTATCTGTAGCAATCGGCGTGGTATGCACGGCCGCATAGATGTGCGTCTTCGGGTCTGCGTCAAGGAAGGAGCGGTCATCGTTGCAGTTTTCCTGATCGCGGCCGCCGGTTGCCGTGCAGGCGACGGGGCGTGAACCAGAATAGTTGTATGCGCCTTTGCCGTCTTGCCCATGAGACACAAGGACATACAGAAAGGCGCCGCGACGCTGGGTCACAGGCACACTCCCGACGCTGCACGTGGCATGCGTGCCGGACGGGCAGGCGGAAACCTTGTTCAGGATCGGAAAGATGTTATCGGTGAACGCGCCGCTGCCGGGCGGCGTTTCGGTTCGCTGCAACTGCTGGATATCGATCACACCGTTATCATAGTTGAACTTGGTCGCGTCGGTCATGTATTGCGACACGGCATAGGTCATGCGGTTGCCCCAGCCGTCCAGCGTATCGCGGATGCCAAGACCCAGCGTGATATAAGGCACGGTGCCAATCAAAACTGGGTCACCCGTGATAGGCACCGAGATAACAGGGTCACCCGTTACAGGAATATATCCAGCCCAAGCCGGCGACGCGGATGTTTTGCGCTGGCCCGACACGCTGGTAACACCATCAAGCCCCGCGCAGATTTCTTCGCCCGCATTTCTTGTACCCGAAATTGGCGCGCCCAAGAACCCGGAAACAGAGCCCGGCACACGTGTGGGGGAGGCAGGGCATGGCAGCCGGCCATAATTGGTCACAAAGTTGACAAGCGCCTGAGTCACCATGTTGCGGTGCAGGCCGGTGTCGTTGGCGGTTTTAGTACGGATGTAGCCGCGATATGTTTCAAGGATGGCGGCACCCAGAAGGCCCACGATCATGAGGACGACGGACAATTCTACAAGAGAAAAGCCTTTGCTTTTTCGGAAAGCGCGAATCATTTTAAAGGACCACTCCACACAACACACCAGTTTATATTTTAGCTAAAATGATTAAATATCCTGTTAACATTTCAGACGGCGGCGCCGGCAAGACGACAGACATCATGTTGTTTTATTGGGTTAATCAGCATGAAAGTGTTACGGCCCCACGTAAGAACAGCTAAGCGTGTTTGACGGTGGCAGGGTCGCATCGCAGCAGATGGGCACGCCACCCGCGTCGAATCCCTTCATGAATTGCCCCACCGGACATGTCGGCGCACCAAGTATAGGCGTCACGCGCGGCGGATCGGGATATTGGGGATCGTAATCGGGATCGGCGGCGCTGGTGCTGGAGCATTTCACGCGGCCGTTCTTGATGCCCACGACCACGCGCATGCGGCCGGCGGGAACCGGATAGGTTGTCGTGTCGCAGGTCGTGCCGGTGGGGCTCGCCAAATCATCGGGATTCCAGCAATTGGCGCCGCCGGTATCACAGATCAGGTCCTGCCGCGCTGTTCCGGTGCGCAGATTGCCGACAACCTGCAAGCGTTCTGTGGGGGTGCCCGTGCCGACTCCGACATTGCCGATGTTCAGGTTGAAAATATCGGGGCTGCCATCCACGAATTCCCAAAGCGAAGAAATGTTGATGACAGACTGCCAGACAGCGTCATCGTAATAGGCGAGTCGCCCCGCAGCCGTGGAGGTGTTAACCGAACGCAGGCCCTGCACAAAGGTGGCATTGCCATCGCAATTCTGCTCGTCAACCGACTGGTTACCGGTCGTGCAGGGAAAGGGTATGACGCCGCCTGTGTTGTAGGCACCCATATGGTTATCGCCCGCTGCCACAATCACATAATGTGCGCTGCCGGCCGGGCGCACCAAGCCGATTCCGTCTTCTGTAATAATGTCGATCGCACCATACGAGTTATGCGCCGTGGATTTGCTGGTCAGCGCACCCGTCACGGCATAGGTCATCTGATAGCTGTAAGGGTCCAGAATGCTTTTCAGCGTAATATCGTTAAAGGTCGCCATGATTGTTTCCGCACGCACGCCGGCATCCATCACCCCGTCGCTGTTCACGTCGCAATAGGTGGGCGTACCGTATACAAGGTCATCGGTCGGCAGGGCGGGGGCCGTGTTTTCCCGCTGACCGGGAATTGCGGCAAGTGTCAGCGTCACGACGACGCATTCCTTGGGTGGCGGTGCAGGCAGCGTGCTGTCGTTCCCGCTCGAGAAAACAGCACCCTGCGAAAGACCGATGCCTTCCTTGATCGACACATAGGGGATACCTCCGATCAGCACGGGATCGGGAAACACATCGGGATCAACTGCCGTGTCGCGCCCGGAAGTCTTGCAGATGCCTCGGTTTGCAGGAAATGCCGTGGTCACCCATAGGCTCGTTGCAGAGTCGTAATACATGCAGGTGCCGTCTGCGGCAAGCTTGAGCGTCGTGCAAAGGTTCAGGGGCGCCGCATCGGGGAGTTCGCGCCCCGCATTAGCGTCCGTGACGGGCAGGCTGGGATCGGCCGGACATGGAAGTCGTCCGGATTTTGTGGAGTAGTTCGACAAAGATGTTGCGATAGCTTTTTGTTTTTCAGTCGCTTCCTTGGCGCGTTCCGTTTTGATGTAAAGGCTGTAGGCAGAAAAAGACAATGCCATCATCAGGCCGGATAACACCATGACCACCGATAACTCGATGATCGTAAAACCCCTGATTGAAAAGCCGCGAAAGTAAAAAATCGCGGCGCCGTTGCGAAAACGACTCATCATGCTCACCCCGAGAGAAACACACTTCAACACCAGTATACATTTTAGGCCGACTCGTTGAATAAGTCGTTAATAAAGCTATGCCCTTGAAACGATTATCATATGAAAAGGCCCGGGATTGTAAATCCCGGGCCTTTTGAAGAATATCAATAGATTCGTTAGCCCTGGATACGGAAGATTAGGCCGCAAGATTTGCGGGTGTTTGCTTCGTAATAGCTGTCGGTCGCCGTGGTATGGCAGACGTCTGTACCCGGAGCGCCGACGCCCGAGGGGCCGAACGCTTGCACGAAGCCTTTAGTGGGCTTGCCGTCATCCAGCTTGCGGTCGATCTGAGCCGCACGCGAAGGGGACAGCGGGCCGGTACCGGCGATAGCAGCAACGATTGCAGCCGCAGGCGCGCTCACCAGAGCAAGAACAGTACCTGCCGGACCGATCGTACCAGCAGGCATACCAGGACCTGCCGTACCGTCGTTGTAGCCGACGATAAAGCCGCCGCCGAGACGCGCGGACGGATGGGTCTCACCCCATGCCGGTGCAACCGCACCAGCCGGAACAGCGGCAATCGCCGAGTCCGTCACGCCCGAGATCAGGTCGGCCAGCAGAAGGTGCTGCCAATACAGGTTGGTTTCTTCACCAACGACTGTAGGCGGCTTCGCCATACCGGCTGCGGGAGATTGCGACACGAATGCACCTGCGCCCCAACCTGGTGCGCCGATGATCGAGTTACCAGCAGTCGCGGCAACAGGGTTGCAGTTTGCGGTGCAGTTCGGGATACGGTTCTGAGCAAGACGAAGGTCGCCCGGCATACCGTTATAGCTGTCGCGGAACGACGTGGTCGCCGCTTCGTAAGACTTTACCTGCGCGACGGTCGCCGTCGTACGGGCGTTTTCCATCAGTTCCTGGCCTTTCAGGATCCCGCCGATAAGCAGGCCGATGATGGTCATCACGATCGCCAATTCGACGAGCGTGAAGCCTTTTTGTGAATGGTTACGTTTCATAGATATCTCCCCAATAAGGTGGTTTTGTTTGAGCGCGGACCGTGAGCCTGAGTTTTTTTAACAAGAGTTCAGCCTCGTCACCGTTACGCAGCGCACCCGGAAATATCAATCGCGGCTCCCGAGCCCTCGCCTTTGTTTACTTTGGTGACCTAGTAACCATCTTTCAACAAAAAAGTTAAGCCTTTGTTTAAGTCAGGCACTTTTGTTGCTCATCATGCCAAATTAAGCAGCGTAAGCGCAGATATGTAAATGAGATTGCTTGATTATCGCCACACGTACGTACACTCTTAACATTGTCAAGATGATGCAATGAGGATGCGCGCGGCTTATCAATTCATACCGCTAGCGCTGTTGCGGGGCATAAAAAGGCGTGACGAAAAAGCAACGGCGGCGCGCATGCGCATAAAACGAATCTGCACGAAATGAGATATATCAAAACATGATTCTTTCGCCGGAATAGAATTTTATTGCGGGGTCCCGCCCGGTTTAGCCACGGCCGAGGATGCGGCGCGCGTCCGGTAATGCGACGGCGTTTCGCCGGTAATTTCCCTGAAAACACGGTTGAACGACGCCAGTGAATTGAACCCTGCCTCGAAGGCCAGCACCTGTATCGGAATGGCGGGGTCGTGGAGCATGCCCTTGGCATCATCTACCCTGAATTCATTCAACAGCCGCGGGAAGCTTTTGCCAAAGGCGCTGTTGATGACGCGGGACAGGGTATTTTCCGACGTCCCCACTTCGCGCGCAAGATCGGCGCGGCTAAAGGTGGGCTCCTGATACAGCTTTTCCAGCTCCATCAGACTGCGCACCTTGTCGGCAATCTGTTTTTCTTCCTCGCTCAGGGTCACGGCGCGGGCGCCCGTATGCATCGCGACCGGTAGCGGATACACGCGGAACAGCGTCGTCGTCACCAGATAGGCAAAGGCGATTCCCAATACCGATTGCAGCGCATCGGCGTCATGCAGCTTGATGTTGCCCGTCGACAGCAGCAGATTCACAACCACACGCAGCACATGCGCCGCGATCAGGGTGATGACCAGCCAATAACGCTCCTTTGCGACGCGGTCGCTGCCAAGGCGCAAGAATACATCGCGCTGCGCGAACAGCGCCAGCATGCAAAGCGCCCCCACCATCGACCACAGCCAGTAAAGGTCTTCGAAAAATTTCGGGCAGAGCGAAAAAAATGACAGACCGCAGGGCGGCGTCTGCAGCCGCGCCATGACGAAGGCGGCAACAAGGGTAGCTGGTACACAAAGCAGCCACAGGAAATGTCGGCCGCCGCTGAAGGCCTGCAGTCGCGATACCTGCAGCACCAGCAGATAGCAAAGCGGCACGCCGGTCGCGGTCGTAAACCACAGCGCAAGCCGCAGGGGCGCTTCGTAATCCTCCAGCCGCAGCGCGAAGCGCAGACCGAAGGCACAGGCGAGGAACACGAAGTAGGCAATCGCAATAGAACCCTGCCGCAGGTCGCGCACACGGAAGAGAATATAGACGAGGATGAAAAGGCATTGGGCAAGACCCGTTAAGGCAACCCATTCGATCAGGCTGAAGGTAACGTCGTAATCGATATGCATGTTGCCCCCTTCCCGCTTGCGGGTCTATTCGGGCTCTGGCGCGGGACGCGGGCGACGATATTCATCGGCGTCCTCGACATGGCGCTGCGACATGATCTTGTCGACTTCGGCGGGCGGCACGCCAAGTTCTTCCGACAGGTAGCTTTTCATGTAATTGATTTCGTTCGGATGAAACGCGCGACCGGTCAGCAGCAATTCTATGATGATCTTGCGCGCATCTTCGCGGTCGCCCTGTTCCTTGAGCACGAAGGCCGGCATCTGCCGCGCCCAACCCGGCAGCACATCGTCGACCAGCTGCATTTTGGACAGCTTGTAGGCAAGGTCGAGCGCCAGGTGAAGGTCGCCCAGACGGTGGCGGGCAAGGAACACCGCCTGCACCAGCCAACGCCATTTCGAGCCGACGGGACGCACGCCCACATGCGACAGATAGTCTACCACGACGGCAACATCGGCCGGCACGCGTGTTGCGCCAAAATAATACGCGGCCAGCATCGGCACATGGTCCGATGCCGGATCAAGGTCATCAAGCAATTTGAACCATGCGCCAAGACCCGTGTAATCGTAATTACGGATCGGTGTCACGCGGCCGCCGGAATCTCCCAGGTTCTGCAACGTGATCGCGCCCAGGCGATAGGCGAATTGCGGATCGCCCAGCGCCATCATAACCGCGCCGTCATGTGTCGGCACAGGCGGTACGCCTTCCCATTTCGCGTAGATGAAACGCGAACCCGCCCAGAAGGCAAGATTGAGCGCAAGCGCGGCCACCAGCAGGATGTTCAGTTGTGATTTGGTATCGGATGCGCCCGGCATCAGAACTCCCGGCGCAGAAAATCAAAGGCCGCCGCGAATGTGAACAGCAGCGCGCTGACAACACCCTGAACGAGGATAAATCCGGCAATGCCCAGTGACGAGACAAGGCGGTAGGCATAGGCGCCAGCTTCTTCCGTGAAGCCGAAGCCGCCGGAGCCTTCGACCCCATACACAAGCCACGAGGTCTGCCCCATCAGGTCAAGGCGCGGCACCAGTACCGAAATAATTTCCATGACGTTGTTGAGCGCGGCGAAAACGATATTTTCCGGCGCCTGATAGGCAATGCCCAGCAGCGTGCCGATCAAGCGCGTCAGTACATACAGGCCCAGCGCGGCAAGCGCGGAGCCGGAGGCGCTGGAAACGACCATCGCGAAAAAAAGCGACGCCACCGCCATGATGGCGTATTCAACAGCAAGACTGACGCCCCAGAGCGTAAAACCGCCCATGTTCGGCTTACCAAGGAAGAAAACCGCGCCGCAGACCGCCGCCGCCACAAGCAGCGCCAGCAGAATGAAGGCCGTCGCATGGCTGATCAGGAATGTCATGCGGGACAGCGGACGCGACAGCAGGAATTCGACTTCCTTCGTCTCGAACGACCGGCGCACATAAAAACAGCAGAATAGCACGATGCCAACCACGCCCAGGAACCGCAGCCCGCTGGCGCCAAAGACAAGCGCGAAACTTTCTTTTTCAGTGATAGTAGCGCCGCCGAGAAACACGGAGATGGCGGCACCCGTTGCAATCATCAGCAACAGCGTCAGCATCAACCTGTCGCGCGCAGCAGCCGTAAGGATATACCTGACCAACGGCCCTGATATCATGATCACAGCAATCCTTATTTATTACATCGGGCCGGGGTGACGGTCGAGCGAGAAGGCTTTGTAAACTTTCTTGTCCATCTCGTCCAGGTTTTCGCCGGAAATGATGTGTGCGCGCACCAGAATGACAAGTTCCGATTTACGGACCACGTCAACATGGCTGCGGAAAAGGCCGCCAATATAGGGCACGTCGCCAAGCACAGGGACGCCTTCCTGCTTCACGGAGTTTTCATCCTTCATCAAGCCGCCCATCGCCATCATCTGGCCGGACTGCATGTGCAGGATGGAATCGATTTCCTGAACCGACAATTCGGGGATGTTGTTGTTCGCAAGGCCAGCCGGGATCGGCACGCCCACGATCGCCAGCTGCAGCGTCAGCGTGGGATCAGCAACGCGGTTGACGACTTTCGAAATTGTCGGGCGCAGCGTCATGGTGATTTCACCCGTATCCGCATCCGCCATCGGGATCACGTTCAGGATCACGCCTTCGGGCGCGTTACGCTGCTCGCTCGAGAGAGAGACAGTGGGCGCAACACCCGCCGTCGTCGACGGCGTGGTCGTAGCCTGGAAGTTGAAGTACACGTTGTCACGCGTCACGTTCACCGTCGCCGGCTGGTTGTTCATCACCGTCACACGGGGGCTGGACAGCGCGCGCACAGTACCGAAGCGCGAGATCGCGTTCACAGCCGTACTGAAATCGCTGCCCGGCTGGAAAGTGACGCCGAAAGACGAAGCGGGTGTGCTGGTCAGGCTGGGGATCGGGAACGTGCCGTTGACGCGCAGCAGGCCGGTCAGGTTCAGCGCGCCCCAATCGATACCGGTTGCGAATTCATCGTTCAGTTCAACCTGCAGAATTTTTGCCTCGATCAGGACCTGCGTCGAAATACGTTTGCGGAACGTATCGATGAATTTCTTGACGATCTTGTGCTGGCGCTGGCTGCAGAAAACGGCAATCAGGCCTGTCTGTTCGCTGATGGAGAAGGTTGCAGGCGGGCTCGGCACCATCGGCGCGCCTTGCGGCGTGGTGATGGCGAGCGTCGGCTGCGCGGAAGCAGGGATCGGCGCCACTTGCGGCGAACCCGGCAGCGGCGGCGGGGGCGGCGGCACGTTAGGATCAGCCGACACAACAGGAGCAGGCAGCGGGTTCACGGCAGACGCCACAGGATCGCTGAGAGTCGCAAGAGAGATATAAGTGTCGGATGCAGCCAGAACCTGTTCGAGGCCGTCGTTCAGTTCTTTCCACAGGTCGTTTTCCAGCTTGTTGGACGTGCTGCTGGTCGAGCTGGAGGATGTGGTCGTCAGCGTGGTTTCGCCTTTGCGCTCCACGTTCAGGAAGCTGACGTCATAGTTTTTCAGGAACGGGCGGTCGAGCTCGACACGCAGCACGCCGTTTTTGAATTCATAGCGCAGGCCGGCCATTTCCGAGATACGGTCAACGACCTGGTCAAACGGGCGGTCTTTCGCGGTGAAGATGATCGATCCGTGAATTTGCGGATCGAGTTCAAGATCGACATCCGCCTGCTCGGCCAGCTGGTACATCAGGTCGCGCAGCGAAACGGTCTGGTTCACGGCAACAGTGACAAGCGGCGACGGCAGTTTTAATTCTGCGGGCGTGGTCACGACGGACTGGAACTCAGGGGTCGGCGCTTCGCTGTTCGCAGCCGTCGGGATCGGTGCCATGATATCGCGGAAAGCCTGACGATCCGCTTCTGCGGGGCGGTCATACGTCATCTGGTTTTTGCTAAGCTCACAGCTGGCAAGAGAGAGGCTGAGCGCAGCCGCAATAATTGAAAAGCGGCAGAAGCGAGAAAAACGACCAGTCATGCCAGGATGCCCTAACTCTGTATAATTATGTTGAACATCAAAACCAGTCTATGGTTTTGATATCAAACATTCTTACAGAGAGAGTTTTGAGGTGTCAATGTTCGACATGCCCGAACCCTTGCCGCCGATTTTCGCATTCTGGACACGAATTTTCATATCTGCCGGAATATCGGCTTCGGAGATGGCGGTCAGCTCGGAAATAAGACCTTCTGTATAAAGTTTATAGATCGACTGGTCGAAGGTGATCATACCGGCGGTATTGTTATTACCCATAACTTCTTTGATCTTCATGGTGTCGCCCTTGAGGATCAATTCCTTGATAAGCGCTTCGTTCAAAAGGATCTCCAACGCCACAACCATGCTGCCATTCAGCGATCGCACCAGACGCTGTGCGATAATCGCGCGCAGGTTCAGCGACAGCGCGATGCGCATCTGCTGCTGGCGGTCTTCGGGGAAGAAGTTGATCATGCGCTCAATCGCCTGAGACGCGTTGTTCGTATGGATCGTCGCAAAACACAAGTGACCGGTTTCTGCCGCAGTGATCGTTTGCTCCATGACTTCCGGGTCGCGCACCTCGCCAACCAAAATCACGTCAGGCTTCTGGCGCAGCGCGTTTTTCAGCGCGACTTGATAGGAGTTTGTATCGATGCCGATTTCGCGCTGTGTCACGACGCCTTTTTTATGTTCGTGATAATATTCAATCGGGTCTTCGATGGTGACGATATGGCCACCATGCGTGCGGTTGCGAAAATCGATCATTGACGCAAGCGAGGTTGATTTACCGGACGCGGTCACGCCCGACACCATGATGAGCCCGCGTTTTTCAATCGCGAGCGCTTCAAGAATTTTCGGCAGGCGCAACTGCTCGAATGACGGGATCGTGCTGGTGATGCGGCGAATAACCATCGCGGTGTGCTGGCGCTGGCGCAGCACGTTCACGCGGAAACGGCCTTCCTTGCCCATATCGAAAGCAAGGTTGAGCTCCATGTTCGAATCGAATTCACGACGCTGGCGCGACGTCAGCACTTCGTTCAGCATCGCCTGCACGTCGTCTTCCTGCAGCACCTGTTCGCCAAGCGGATGCAGTTCACCGTCGATGCGCAGCGTCGGTGGCACGCCGACCGTAATATACAGGTCAGTTGCCAGCTTCTGGATCATCTCGTTGAGATAAGCGTATATCGCGACTCCGCTCAAAAGGAATATCCCCCTTCAGGCTTGTCTTCTTCGGTCATGGGCGGCGGTTTCGCGGCTGCTGGCGCAGGTTTTGCGCCACCGGTCAGCGGGTTGGCTTTTTTGGGCGGCGGCGGGGGCGGCGCTTTGCCGCCATGACCGGCGGCGCCTTCAGCCGAAGGCTCCTCGAGCGAAGCTGTTGCGTCTTTCAATACTTCGTCCGCGGTTTCCTGCGTGACGAGGCCCGAGATCAGAAGGTCGTTGACCGAATCCTCCATGGTCTGCATGCCGTAACGCGAACCGGTCTGGATCATCGAATAAATCTGCGCCAGCTGGTTTTCGCGGATCAGGTTTCGAATGGCGTTGGTGCCGACCATGATCTCGTGCGCGGCGACGCGGCCGCCGCCGGCTTTTTTCAGCAGCGACTGCGCGATAATGCCCTGCACCGATGACGATAGCATCGCGCGGACCATTTCTTTTTCGGCAGCGGGAAACACGTCGATGACGCGGTCGATGGTTTTGGCGGCGGTGTTCGAGTGCAGTGTTCCAAAGACCAAGTGGCCCGTTTCCGCGGCTGTCAGCGCGAGCGAGATTGTTTCATGGTCACGCATCTCCCCCACCAGAATGATGTCGGGGTCTTCACGAAGGGCGGATTTCAGCGCGCGCCCGAATGATTTTGTGTCGTTCCCCACCTCGCGGTGGTTGACCAGCGACATTTTAGAATTGTGGAAGAATTCGACCGGATCTTCGACAGTCAGGATGTGGTACGGGTATTTCGCGTTGATGTGGTTGATCATCGACGCCAGCGTCGTCGATTTACCGGAGCCCGTCGGACCGGTCACAAGCACGAGTCCCTTTTCAAGTTCGGCCAAACGGCGGATGACGGGCGGCAGGTCAAGCTGCTCCATCGTCGGGATTTTCGTCGGAATGACCCGGAAGACGGCGGCAGAGCCCTGACGGTTCGTGAAGGCGTTGACGCGGAAACGCGCATCCTGCCCCAGCGAAATTGCAAAGTCGTGTTCGAGGTCGCGTTCATAAACGGCACGCTGTTCTTCCGTCATCACCGAAAACAGCATGGAGCGAATGACGTCGGCGGTCAAAACATCGGTCTTGATGCGCTGCAAGTCACCGTCGATGCGCACGATCGGCTGGTTGGCGCCCGCAAGGTGCAAGTCGGAGCCCTTGTTGTCGAGCGTAAATTTCAGAAGTTCGGTGATATCCACGGTTCGTCCCCCATTGGCCCATGACGGTCAAAGACAGGTCGTTGCCTGCCACTACACCTTCATAAGATAGCCTAAATAGATTGAATAAACGGTAAATTCTGGATTGCCATATTTGATGGCGCATCTTTAGCGCAACAGGAAGACCGGCCCCTGCCACACCAGCATGGCGACAAATGCCAGCAGCAGCGCAGGACCGAAGGGGAATTCGGCCTCTTTTTTAATTTTTTGCCAGATAAGAGCCAGAATAATGCCGATAACCCCCGCCACCAGCATCAGGTAAGCCGCAGAATCGGGATTCAGCCCCAGCCAGAAGCCCGCCACGGCAAAAAACTTCACATCGCCCCAGCCAAGCGCGTCTTTTTTACGCCAGACCATGATCGCGTATCTCAGCGCCAGCGATACCGCTACATATAATATTGCCGCTGCCAGCCCCTCGCCGCCGCGCGACACGATGAATGCGATGGCATCGGGCGACTGGTACGCGCTGACACACATCATCGCAACGCCCGCCATAAACATCGCGAGATTCAGGCTGTCGGGGATGATTTTATAATTGAAATCGATGGCGGTAACGGAAGCGACCAGCGGCGCCAGCGCAAACAGGCACAGCACCTGCGTGTTGAAGCCGAAGCGGAAATAAAAACCAAGGCACAGGATCAGCGTGCCCAGCTCGATCAGCGGGTATTGCCAGCCGATCGCCGCACCGCAGCTGCGGCAACGGCCGCGCAGGATCATCCATGATAGCAACGGCACCAGATCAAGCGCCGTCAGCTGACGCCCGCAGGATGTGCAGGCAGAGCGAGTTTTTTTAAGGATCGAAATACCAAGCGGCACGCGATAGGCAAGCGCCGTTGCGAAACTGCCCAGCACAAGGCCCAGGAATACCGTCACGCACAGAAAGAATCCATCGGGCAGCGGGATATCGTCGTACATCCCGCCCGCCCTCCCGTCTTACTGGAGCACGGCGAGGCGGCGGCGGATGCTTTCGAGCGGCAGTGTCTGGTCGATATCGCCATCGGCTGCCATGCGCAGGATCTGGCGGTACAGGACAGCCGCTTCGCGACCGCGGCCCATTTTATCGAGCAGCACGGATTTGTTGTACAGCACGAAGCCTGTGCCCGGCTTCAGGCCTTCGGCAAGGTTAAGGTAACGCAAGGCCTGGTCATACTGGCCGGCGCTGCCATAGGCAACGCCCAGCTGCGCGGTGATGTCGCCCTGATAGGGATAGGCATCGTGCAGTTCCTGCAGTTTTTCAACAGCCAGCTGCGGGTCTTTTTCCTTCAGCAGGCCCAGCATGTTGCTGAGCGCGTCGAGGTTTTTCGGGTCGCGGTTCAGGACGTCTTCGTATGCGGAAAGCGCCGCGTCTTTCTGTCCCATTTTGTGCAGCGAAACGGCGCGGCCCATCAGGATGCGCTTGTCCTTGGGGTAGTCCTTATGAAGGTCGTCGAACAATTCCAGCGCGGCGGAGTTGTTGCCTTCCGCAAGCGCGGAGCGCGCGGCGGTCAGGCGGCTGTCGATGCTGCCGGCATCGCTTTCCTTGCGGATCGTCATATAGCCGGATGGCAGCGGGCGCACGATGCCCGGCTGTTCCAGGATTTCGCCGACGGTTTTCATAGCATTGCGGTTAACGGTCCGGCTGGCCGAAGGGTCAAACGGCGCGCCGGTTGCGGCAGTGGCAACGGGTGTGGCCGTTGCGCCAGCTGCGATGGCAGCCTGCGTATCCGCAGGACGGCTCAGCTGGTCCATCACATCGGCATGCTGCACAATCGCCAGTTCAGCTTCGTTGGGCGAGCTTGCATTCGCGGCGGGATTTGTCGTGCCGGGAACCGCGGCGGTACCGGGGGCCGCCCAGGACGGCGCGGATTCGGCAGGGGCCGCTTCGACGGGCGCAGAACCGGCCATCACGCCGGCGGCGGGCTCGGCTGCACCGGGTTGCGGCGGCATGCCATCGGGGGTACCGGGCGCTGCCATCGCCGCCTGTGCGTCAGGGGCTTGGTCATCGGGCATTTCAACGGGCGCCGTGCCATCGGCGGGCATTGCGGCAACAGCGGTTGCTTCGTCTGCGGGCGGCGCGCCCAGAACAGCGGCGGCAACGGCAGGATCGGTTGCAGGAGCAACAGCCGCAGGATCGGTGGCGGGCACCGCGAAAGGATCGGCCGGGTTGCCGGCGGCGGGTGCCGTTGCGGCCAGCGGATCAGCTGCAGACGCGACCGCGGCTGTCACATCGGTCGCAGGAGCAACAGCTGCCGCCATCGGGTCAGCTGCGGGCATTGCGGCATCCGGCATCGGCGGCGCTACGGCAGCCATATCGGCGGGGGGCGTCGTCGGCGTCGTCCGTGCCGTTACATGGATGGGTTCGGAATCATTGCTGCCCGTGAACCAGAAATAGCCGCCGCCAACACCGGCGACCACGACCAGCGCCACCAGTATCAGGAGGTTTTTGCGACCGCCGCCGGCTGCGCCAGACATGCTGCGCGAAGGGGCAGAAAGTGCTTTTTCCGGGGCGTCCACGCCTTCGAGATCATCGAGGCCTGCGTCCATTTCACCAAGGTCATCGGCTGCCAGTTCTTCCGGCGCTGCTGCGTTGCTGTCTTTTTTGCCGAAAAGTTTCATGATTCGTAGACCCTTTTTGAACCTTCGATGACTTTGAGGAATGCGCGTTCCAGATATTCCTGGTTCGCGCTTTTTTTGAGCTCCGCGGGCGTGCCCGTGAATTTCATGCGTCCGTCATGGATGACGGCGATATTATCGCAGATTTCATCCATGTCCGACAAAATATGCGACGATAAAAATACAGTCATGCCAGCCTTGCGGCAGGCGGCGATTTCATCCTTCACCAGCACGCGCGCGAGCGGGTCGAGGCCGCTCATCGGCTCGTCGAGGATCAGAAGCGGGCAACCCGTCAGCCAGGTGCCCATCAATCCGGTTTTCTGGCGCATGCCCTTGGAATAGGTGTTCACGCGGCGCTTCAGCGCCTTGCGGGTCAGCGATACGCGGTCGGCGGCCTGCATCACGGCATCTTCCGTGAAGGGACGTTTATAAAGCGCCAGCGAAAATTTTACGAATTCGAGGCCGGACAAAAAGGGCGGCGGCTCGAATTTTTCGGGCAGGTAAGCAATCTTGGCCTTGGTTTCGGCATCGAGATTCTTGCGGCCGAAAACTTCCACACTGCCCTTGGATGATTCCATGAGGCCCAGAATGATCTTGATCAGCGTCGTCTTGCCGACGCCGTTCAAACCGATCAGGCCAAAAGTTTTTCCGGCCGGTACGTCGAACGAGATGTCTTCGATGACCGTGCCCTGCCCGTAATCCGCCGACACGCCCGCAATCCGGATGGCCGGTGCGGCAGTATCGGGTTTTGCGGCGGGCTGCGCGGTCATGGGCGGGTCATTCCTGCGGCGCCGGCAGCAGCAGGCCGGTCACGATGTCGTATTTCTGGTGCGGGCGCAGGGTGACGTCGATCACGCCATCAAGGCCGATATCGTACCATTTCAGGCGCACGCGTGAATCCTTGAACACTTCGATCTCTTGGATTTCGCTGAGCAGGTTATGCGGGTTGAGTTTCTGGCCGTTCAGCCAGACCATCCAGTCGCCGGGGTTTTTGTACAAGACGCCCGTTAGCGTGATGGTGCGCACCTGCGGGATGACGGCGCCATTGCCGCCCGTGATGGGCGCGTCGATGTTCACCGACTGGCCGCCCAGCGCCTTGCTGATCTGCATAAGATCCTGCTTGGTATAGAACAGCGAGCGCGTGAAGGGTTTCTGCACATCGTCCTTTGATTCCGGCGCGGGCGCGGTCGAGGGCGTCACGCCCGGCACGACGCCAGGATGTGCGACATCAGCTATCGCCGTTGCGCCGGCTGCGGCGGATGGCTGGCCGGGAACCTGACCCTGCCCGAGCGCGGCGGCGTTGGCGGCCTGCTGCAGCACGCCGGTTGGCTGTGCGGCGGGCTGCTGCGCGGATGCCGCTAGCGGCAGCATCACGGTGGCAATCGCAGCGAGGCTATATAATGACCGGATCATGGCTGCCTCGGCGCGTTGGGGTTATTGGGGTCGCCGGGCGGCGTTGCCGGCACGACCGTCATCCAGTCGAAAATGGTGGAGGCGGTCAGCAACGGCACGTTCTCCAGCTGCGAAATCCGGCGCAGGTTTGGGTTGTTGAGCGGCTGGCTGCGGGTGATCTGCAGTTTCTGCAGGCGCACATGCGCGGGGAAACTGACATTCATGCGGTCGACGAAAGTATAAAAGTTACTGTCGATCAGCGAACCGACCCCGTCGAGCGTGATACGGCTGTCGAGCACTTTCAGCTGCGCGGCCTCTGCATCCGGGCTGCTGACGCTGCGCAGGTCGCTGATGTTAAAGCTGAAGCCACCCAGTTCCGACTGGCGGCGCACGGCGTCAAGGTCGCGGCTGATCTGGAAGCGGTCCTGCCCCGACATAAATCCGCGTGCCTTCAGCTCCTCGTATTTGGGCATGTTGTCTTTATATTCGGCAAGTTCCGCCTTGGTGTTCTGGATTTTGCCCTGCAGCTGGGAAATTTCACTGGTGACACCTGACAGCGCATTCTGCGCATCGGTCAGCATCGGGCCGATCCACAGGAAATAAGCCGCCGCGATCGCAGCATTCAAACCCGCAAGGATCGCCAGCAAGATCAGACGTTTTATGCCGATGAGCTTCATTAGAGGGGCTTCCCTTTCATGTCGATTTCGGCGACGGCCTCAGCATCGGATGGCGGGGCTGCGGTTTCACCCACTTTTGCCGACATCTGGCCGCCTGCGCGGTCGACGTTGCCGAACTGCGCCAGCACGACGTCATAGCCGGCAAAGGCCGCCACAAGCGCCTTTTGCAATTCATCCGCGCGCAGCGTTTTTTGCTCCAGCGGCATCGCCTTGGGCAGCTTGAATTTAAAGTTGATATGCACAGTACCCGGATCTTCGGGGTCGGGCGTCTGCGCGAACATGCCGCGCGATGCCGCGGCATCGCCGATCATCAGCGCGCCGCCCGGCGTGTGTTCGATCAATATCTCCTCGATCGTGACGTCGGAGGGCAGCGTGTTTTTCAGCGTGTTCAGGATCGGCCGCAGGTTGACGGTATTTTTTTCGAGCAGTTTTTTGACGCCCAGCGTCGCACGCACCGCATCGGGGCGCACAGGCAGGCCTTCGAACGCCTTTGATTCCTGTTCGTATTCGCGGCTGAGCATCGATTTCTGGTTCTGCTTGTCGCCGATTTCGCCCTGCAAACCGGCATAGGCCTGCAGGTCGACGGCCGTGAGACCGAGCAATCCCACGACGCCCACGGCCAAAAGGCCGGAGGCGGCACGGGCGGCCAGACGCGGCGCCATGATGCGGTGGATCGACGGCACGCGGACGGCAAGTTTCAGCCCGCCTTTTTTACCCGCCCAGGCGGCATGCACCGCATCGGCGAAGTTGGTTTTTTCAAAACCGAAGGATTTCGCCCCAAGGTGGCGCAGCGCCTCGCCCGCGTTGATGCACTGGAAATGCGTGACGGGCAGAGATTTCGGGTCAAAGAACTGTTTTTCCACATCGCCGCAGATGACGACGACATCAAGGCCATCGGTATCGGTGTAACCGAAGCGCGATATGTATGTCAGTGTCGCCTTGAATTCGCGCGTCACTTCATCGACCCAGCCCGTGCCGCTGGTGCCGGCTTCGGAGGTGGGCGTCAGGCGCGTCAGCGCAAGGTTGCCATCTTTCACCACAACCTGGCGCAGGCCGCCCGTTTCATGCTGGCCGATCACCACGGCCCAGCGCGACGGCTTGCCCTGTCCCGCGAAAACTTTTTCGGCAAGCTCCGCCACCATGCCGGTCGATTCAAGCGGCAGCAGGCCAAAGCCGGATACCGGCACGCCCGTTTCATAAAGCGCGTTGCCGATGCGGTCCAGCTGGTCTGTGTCGGGCAGCGCCACGAACAGGTAAGACCGCGCATCTTCCTTGCCGGCCTTCAGCTGGATGAATTGTTTTTTTACCTTCACGGGCTTGATCTCCAGCGAGGCGCGGATCGGATAGCTGGGAAAAGCCAGTTCCAGTTTGCGCTTCACGAAGCGCGGACGGTCGATGGGCGACAGTTTCGGGATGTTTTCTTCTTTGCGGTAGGTCTGGTCGGCACCATCGAACAGCACAAGCACGGATTTGCCGCGGTGTTTTGAATCAAGCGCTTCGACCAGCTGTTCGTCGAAGTTAGGCACTTCCCAGGAAATCGCCGTTTCGCGTTCGATACCCTTGCCGAGCGGCGCGTAGAGGACAACGCCTTCGCCGCCCACCATCAATACCCGCTTGCCGCCGCCGATCCCAACCATGTACTACGTCCCCATCTTGCCAAGGCTGCCGTAAATCGGGCCGAAAACCGCAGCCGCAATCCACAGAATGATGCCCCCCAGGATCACCGTCATCGCGGGCTCGATCATCGTGATCATGCCATCGACAGCGTCGTTGACGTCCTGGTTGTAAAATTCAGAAACCTGCTCGAGAACCCCTGTCAGGTTACCCGATTCCTCGCCGATCTTGACCATGCGCACGACCAGCGAGGGAAATTCGCCCGACGAGTTCAGCGCTGTCGACAAGGGCGAGCCTTCCTGCACGTTGGTCTTCACGCGCTCCAGCGCCTCGGTCAAAACAAGGTTGCCGGCGGTCTGCTTGGCGGCTTCGATGCATTTCAGGATTTCAAGGCCCGAGGTGAACAGGACCGCGAAGGTCTGGCAAAAACGCGAGAGTGAAATTTTGCGGATGAGGGAGCCGAAGGCCGGCGAGTGCAGCGCGATATAATCGGTGCGGTAACGCACGCCTTCCGACATGCTGCGCGACACCCGCAGCGCCACATAGGCGGCGGTCAGCGCCAGTACGATCATCGGGAAGTTGTTCTGGAAGAAGTCGGATGTTGCGATCAGCGCGAGCGTCACCGGCGGCAGTTCCTGCCCCAGTTCCTTCAAGAAGCCCGTTACGTCGGGAACGACCTTGGTCATCATCACCCAGACGACAAGGACGACGACACCGCCCAGAATTTTCGGGTAACGGGTCGCCTTCTTCACCTTGCTGGACATCGCATCCGTCCACTTCAGGTGCTTGATCACCTGCGTGAAGGAGTTGGTCATGTTACCGGTTTCTTCACCCGAATTGATGAGCGAGATGAAGATCGGCTCGAAAACGGAGGGATGCTTGGAAAGCGCAACGGAGAATGACGCGCCCGACGACACTTCGCCGTAAACGTCACCCATGATGTCGCGCAAGCGCGAGGATTCAGCGGTATCGCGTACGTCGGATAATGCGTCAAGCAGGGGAACGCCTGCCTTTTGCAGCTGTTCCAGGTGGACGAACATCTGGATCAGGTCGCGTGCCTTGACTTTTTTGGCGGTCAGCGCGGCAAGCTTGCCCGCTTTGTCGTTCATTTCCTTGCAGTCCAGCAAGGACATGCCGGTTTCATTCAAACGGTTGAAAAGCTCGGTTTCATTGGCGGCATTCACGACGCCGCGCACGGGACGGCCGTTTTGGTTGATTGCTCTATAGCTGAACTTTGGCATGGTTATTCGCCCTGAACCCCGTGACAGATGAGCCTAAGAAATAAACTCATCTGATATTGTTACAACAATTATAGAAGGAAACCAAGTACTTGTATAGGCGCGCGCGTGGCACCGTCCTGACCGTTACATCCGGTCGGAGAAGTTGAGGATCTTGACCGCCGCATCGAGGCTGATCGTCCCCTGATAAATTTTCAAAATACCGTCATCCAGCATATTCCGGAAACCCTTCTTGCGCGCGATAGGCTTCAACTGGGATTTCATCGCGCCGGTCGCGATCATGTCGTCAAGTTCCTCATCCAGATACAAAATTTCTACGCAGGCGATACGGCCCTTATATCCGCTGTTGTTGCATTCCGGGCAGCCGCCGGGATGATACAGCGTGGGCGGGTTATCGTAATCGATCGGGTTGCCATCGGGGCCGATCGCCAGCAGCTTGCATTCCTCGGGCGTTGCCGTTTTGGAAACTTTGCACTTCTGGCAGAGTTTTCTGACAAGTCGCTGTGCCAGTGTTGCGATAATCGCGCCAGCCAGCATTGCCGGCTTGATGCCAAGGTCGACAAGGCGCGGGATGGCGCCAAAGCAGTCGTTGGTGTGCAGCGAGGTATAAACCTGGTGACCCGTCATCGCGGCCTTGAGCGCCTGTTCCGCCGTGATGCTGTCGCGCACCTCGCCGATGAAGATGATGTCAGGGTCTTGGCGCAGCAGGGCTTTAATACCCTCGCCAAAGGTGAACGCGCCGCCGTCTTTCACATGCGTCTGGCGGATCAGGCCGAGGTTGTATTCGACCGGGTCTTCCAGCGTCTGGATGTTCACGTCAATCGTGTTCACGTCGTTCAACATCGAATAGAGCGTCGTGGTTTTACCCGAGCCTGTCGGGCCCGTCACGATGATGATGCCTTCGGGACGCGCCTGCGCCTTTTTAATCAGGTACATGTTGTGGTCCGAAAAGCCGAGGCGTTCCAGCGGCACAATCGACGCGGATTTATCCAGCACGCGCAGGACGATGTTTTCGCCGTTCACCGTCGGCAGGCAGGACACACGGAAGTCGGCATCACGGCCGCCCATGTTCAGGTTGAAGCGCCCGTCCTGCGGGGCCAGTTTATCGGCGATGTTCATCTCCGCCAGAATCTTCAGGCGCTGGCAGATACCGTTCCAGTATTCCTTGTGCAGCGTATGCACGGTCTGCATGTCGCCGTCGATGCGATAGCGGATGCGGATGAAGTTTTCTTCGGGCTCGAAGTGCAAATCTGACGCGCCCATCTTCAAAGATTCAAAGATCAGCGCGTTCACAAGGCGCACCAGCGGATGCGAATACGCCTCTTCGGAGCTTAAGTTATCGATGTTCTTTTTCGCGGCGGCCTTGTCGCCCGCAAGCTCTTTCAGAATACCGTCGATCGAGGTCGAGACGCCATACACCTTGTGGATGGAATCCTGCATGATCGCGGGCGGGCAGACCTGCGGAACAACTGTGCAGCCTTTGGGCAGCAGCTGTTTCAGGCGGTCGAGCGCAACCACGTCGTAGGGATCGGTCATCGCGATGATGGCGCGGTTCTTTTCGCGGTCAAGCGAGATCGGCAGGAACTGGTATTTCTGCGCGTCTTTTTTCGTCACAAGGTCAAGCGCCTCGGGATCGATCATCGTTTTCTTGGGGTCGAACAGCTGCAGGCCGGTCGTTTCCGACAGGAACTCCGACAGGATTTCAGGTGTAATGAATTTCAGTTCGACGAGAATTTCGCCCAACAGCAAATGCGATTTCGATTTTTCGTGCAGCGCGACCTGCAACTGGTCGGCGCTGATAAGCCCGCGTTCCACAAGCCGGTCGCCGATGCGTTTGACAGGCGCGCCCGACAGGTGGGTCGAGGGCGGCGGCGCGGTGACGGTGGGCGCGGTGGTACCCGTTTTGGGCGGTTCTGCAGGGGCGGCGGGCGGCGCGGATGCGGCGGCCATTGCCGCCAGTTCAGCAGGAGTCGGGTTCATCGACAAAGGCTCGGCAGCCTTTGTTTCCGCAGCCTTAGCCGGATTCTTTGTCGCGGCATCTTCAGCCATCTTGATAAACCCCATGTCTTCCTAGAATTCCTCCAGTATCAAGAGTGCCATACAAAAGTTAACAAAGTCAGAATATTACGCCATATGTTTACATAACGTAAACCATTTTGGCCTACCCTATAGGCATGAGGTATTTTCCGGCGCGGATAACGATCCTTGATCACCCATAATCAAGGACGTAGATGGTATTTTGCAAATATCAACATCCGTGACTAGAATCACCGCCATCCGACAGCGGGGGAATCGGCTTTCCTGAAAATTTACCGGTTACGCCTAAGATAGTAGTACCTTCCTTATCCTGACAAAGTGAGACGCTGAAAAGTGAGACACCAGCCGTGACGCCTGCCCTGCAAAAGAAATTCCGCACCAGCATCGCCGCCCTTGCGACCGCCTTTGGGGTGGCCGCGACACCCGGCCTGGCCTTTTCCGCCCCCGACACCGCGCCGCCAGAGCTGCCGCAGGGTCAGACGCTGTGGAAAACCGAAAGCTTCGATGCCGTCATCACGCTGCAGCCCTGCCCCGAAACCGGCATCTGCGGCACCGTGCATTGGGTCAACACCGGCGACACCGCCATCTTCGAGAAATTCGGCGACAAATCCGGCCGCGCCTTTGGCGACAAGGTGACCAGCAGCGATGTTGCCGGCCTGTGCGATTTTTCGCCCAAGATGCAGTTCCAGAAAGTCGCGCCCGGCCATTGGCAGGGGCGGATGGAGCTGCGCGGCATGGGCATGGATGTCGGCGTCGATGCAAGCAGCGTCGATGACAAAACCATGCGTGTCAAATTCACCAAGGGTATCTTCAGCCAGTCCGAAACCTGGCGGCGGGTCGAGCCCGGCGATGCCCGTTACCCGAAATGCGAGAAACCCAAGCCGTGACAGATACCCCCGCCAAACCCGAACCGGCCATCACCCCGCCCGGCGTCGACCTTGCCGAAATCGCCGAAATGGTGCGCCACGTGCTGCCCGACATGCCGCCCGTGACGGCAGGCGGCGACAAGCTGGGCAAATATACCGATGTCTGGCGCTGGCTGGCGGCCGCGCAATACAAACAGAAGCCCGATATCCGCCATCCGCGCGTTGCGTTATTCATGGCGTCACACGGTGCCTATCCCGAAAAGCAGACAGGGCTGGCCGAAGCGTTAAAACAACTGCGCGCGGGCACGCACGCCCTGTCGCCGCTGGCGCAGGACGCCAATGCCGATTTGCAGGTTTACGAAATGGCTTCCGAAACCGCGCCGCGCGATTTCCGTCAGGAAGTATCGTTGCAATCAGCCGACGCGGCACATGCGACATCCTACGGCCTGATGGCGGTGCAGCCCGGCATTGATTTGCTGGTGGTGGCGGCACTCAACCCCGCCGCCGAAAACGCCGGCGAGAAAATTATCGAGAGCATCAAAGCCGGCATGCAACCGCTGGAGGCACTGCTGAATTACGGCAGCCTTGATATCGCGGCCATCATTGGCGCGCTGATCGCGGCGCGCCTCGCCCATATTCCTGTGCTGCTGGACGGCAAGGGCGCCGCCGCCGCCGCCGCCGTATTGCAGGCGCTGCGCAGCGACGCTGTGCTGCACACCCGCAACGCCGCGCATATATTGGAAGACAAACTGCACCCGCAAGCCGGCATGGGCGGCGCGCTGCTGATCGCCTTCCTAAAGTCGCTCACAAAAGTCGGTTAAGCCTTAAGACGCGGCGTGACGGTCGAGGATTGAAAACTCGTCTTCGTCTTCCAGTAGCGGCGAGGTGTCGCCGTTCAGCTTTTTCTTTTCCCACAGCGCCAGCACGGTGCGCACGCGGTTGCCCGTCGGGCGGTCAGCGGCCGCCTGACGCGGGGTTTTGCCGTCTTCATCGACCGCAAACGGGTCCGCGCCGAAATTCAGCAGCGCGATCACGGTTTTAAGCGACGCATGGCGCGCCGCGAAATGGAGCAAGGTGCCGTTGGGTTCGCCCAGCTTGCCATCGGCCTTCATATCGGCATTTGCGCCCGTGCAGTTGCGCACGGCGCGGTGGTCGTCTTCGGCGACGGCGGTATACAGCGACATGTCGAGCGCATCCGCCGACATCGGCGCAATCAGGCCCATATCGATCTTGGATTCGCCGATCTCGCGCAGCCAGCTGGCGCGCCGGTGGCGTGGTGCTCGCATCATCAAGGGGGTATCTCCGCTTCGGTCGATGTATTCGAAAGTCTTTTTGTTTTTATTGAGCGCAACATCGCAAAACCGATTCGGCTTTGCAAGCTAAAATATTTTCCTGAGTCATTTCAGAGTCAAAGCGCAGATGTTGAACGGCTGTTTTGACGCCATGGAAAACCGCGCATGAAAAAACCGCCTCGCGGCGGCCATCTGGTTTTTTTGTTTTTATCTAGGCTTCCCCACTCTCGCGGTTCTTGAGCCTAACTAGATTCTCTCAACTTTGACCTCAAGTTTCAAGCGTTTTTTGGGTGACAAAAGGTGACAACGCGTGACCGGCTTCAGGCGCATGAAAAAGCGGGGGAAGTTGCCTGCCCCCGCTTTTTGCGTTTATCTGGTGACAAAGCGTTGTCACGCGTTTCGACAGCCAAATCGCGCGAATCCAGCGCGACTCGGGCTTAGAATACGTCGCCGCCGATACCGCCGGGACCACCCGGGCCTTTCGGCTTCGGGGGTTTCGGGCCGGTCGGCTTGACGCTGCCCTTGACCAGTTCGAGATCGCCCTGCAGGCTGATTTCGAGGGTGTAGGGGGAATGTGCGGCGCCGGCTGCCTTGTTGAAAGCATCCATGAATTTTTTATCGAGCTTCTTGTCGTTGCCCCAGACGTTTTTCACGTCGTCATACAGCTGTTCTTCCTGCCCCGGGGGGAACATGATTTTCTGGCCGGGGTTTTCTTTTGCCTGCGCGGTGATCTGCTTCACGATCTGCTCGAGGCTGGTGATGAGCAGGCCTTCATAGGCGCGTTTGGTGTCGGCCGATGCTTTGGCAAGGTTGCCGTCACGCTCCGACGGGTACGCGTCGATATGCACGACTTCCGCGATCAGGTTGGCGACGGTATCGCCGAATTTCGTCGCGATATTTTTGTAATCGAGCGGGGAGCGCACGCAATCGATCAGCAAAATCGCCGACAGCAGCTCGGGCGACGCCGCATCGGCGTTCGCCGCGACCAGTTTCGCGGGATGCACGCGGCGCTGTTCGAACATGTTTTCCAGTTCGCGCACGATCAGGCCGGGGACCATTTTCAATTGTTCGTCGCGCAGCTGTTCCAGTTCTTTTTTCTGCTGCTTGTATTCGGCATCCGACATGCTTTCGCGGTCGCCGTCCAGCATCATCATCTGCTGGGTGTGGATCATGTCGATCTGCTGCTTGAAGCTTTTCAGGGCCTCTTTCGAATTGCCTTGCGAATTCGCGCGGCTGAAATTGAAGGCCTCTTCGACCAGCTTGTTTTTGGGAAGTCCCGATGCGTTGAAGTCCATGACGGCTCTCCTCGTAAATGTAAACCCAAGCCGCTTGGCGCGGCCTTCTGCCTCATCTGAATATCGTGTGTTAAGATTCGTAACAGGTTTTACGCAAAAGGCAATTGGGGTTGATAAGGTGGATGGCGAATTAAGGAAATTACCACAAGTGAAATGACTTCCCTGACAGCAACCCAGGAAGATTAATGGCGTAATAAAAACTAGGGTCCAGACTCATAAAATCCACCATACAATGGCTGCAGCGAGACAGACGGAAGCCAGGAAGTTTCTTGCCAGCCTGTCATAGCGCGTGGCAATGCGCCTGAAGTCCTTCAGCCTGCAAAAGGCATTTTCGATGCG
>JBBRVE010000038.1:0-25666 GCA_038247245.1 Bdellovibrionales bacterium
CTCGGGGGGCGGCGGCGTGTTCGACCGCTCGGCGAAAACGATCAAGCTTTCGGCAGCGATCAAGAAGGCCTTCGATATTTCCGAAGACAGCGTCACGCCGGACGAACTGATCCGCAGCATCATGAAGGCGCAGGTCGACCTGATCTGGCTGGGCGGTATCGGCACGTTCATCAAATCGGCGGCGCAAAGCAATGCGGATGCCGACGACAAAACCAACGACAACCTGCGCGTGGACGCGAAAGATATCCGCGCGAAAGTAATCGGGGAAGGCGCCAACCTCGGCACGACACAGCTGGCGCGAGTTGAATATGCCCGCAACGGCGGCCGTATCAACACCGACTTCATCGATAACTCGGGCGGCGTCGACTGTTCCGACCACGAGGTCAACATCAAGATCCTGCTCTCCGACGTGGTCGGTCGCGGCAAACTGTCGATGGAAGCGCGCAACAAGCTGATGGCCGACATGACCGAAGAAGTGTCGGAACTGGTGCTGCGTGATAATTACCAGCAATCGCAATCCCTGTCACTGCAACAGAAAATCGCCCGCGACCAACTGGGCATGCATGTCGACCTGATCCGCCATCTGGAGAAATCGGGACTTATCAAGCGCAGCCTTGAAGGCCTGCCGGATGACGAGGCGCTGGGACGGTTGACGAAAGAACGTGGCGGCCTGACCCGCCCCGAGCTTTGCATCCTGACGTCCTGGGCGAAGATCGATATTTACAATGAACTGCTGAAAACCGATGTGCCGGATGACGCGCGGATGGAAGGGCTGCTGTTCGATTACTTCCCCAAAGCGCTGCATAAATACAAGGACGAGATCAAGGCGCACCGCCTGCGCCGCGAAATCATCGCAACGCAGCTGGTCAACATGATCGTCAACCGCATGGGTCCCGTTTTCGTCATGTCGCGCATGCAGAAAACCGGCGCGCAGCTGGACGAGGTCGTGAAGGCCTTTATCATCGTGATGGAATCCTACGCGCTGCCCGCCATGTGGTCGGCAATCGAGGCGATGGATAACAAGGTGCCCGCAGCCGTTCAATTGGACGCGCTCAACGAAGTGTTCGTGGTGGCGAAACGCACCGTGACATGGTACCTGCGCTTCGGCGGCGGCGACCTGAACGTGACCTGGGAAGTCGATGCGTTCCTGCCGGGCGTCGAGATGCTGAAAAAATCGCTCGCGAAAATTTTGCCGCAGGATCTGAAAATTTCGGTGCAGGAGGACGAGACGCATTTTTCGCGCAGCGGCATGACGGCGGCGCTCGCCACCGACATCGCGGTTGCAAAACTGCTGTCGTCGGCGACGGATATCACAAGCATTGCCCGCAGGTCGGGCGCCGATATCAAGGCGATTGCGGAGATGTATTTCGTGGTGGGCGACCGCCTCGGCCTCGTCTGGCTGCGCCGCAAGGTGGCGGAGCTTGTCCCCTCCACCTCGTGGCAGGCGCGCATCATGGGCGGCCTCACGGATGACTTTTATATCCATCAGGCGGCGCTGACGATGGCGTTTGCAGGATCGGTCAAGAAAAACGTGAAGCCCGACCGCGCCATGGTCGACAAATGGTTCGCCGAAAACAGCGTACGCACGAACAAGATCAACGCGCTGGTGAATGAACTCCGCACCCAGCCGCAGGTGGACCTCGACATGCTCGTGCTGGTCAGCCAGCGCATCGGCCAGCTGGTACATCAGGCGAAGTAATTCGCGGGCGGCAAGATAACGCCCCCTGCCCTCTTATCCCGCAAGGAGGAGGAAAATAAAAAAAAGCCCCGCTGTTTCCAGCGGGGCTTTTTTTGAGGTGAAGCGCTTAGGCTGCTTTTTTCGACAGCGTGTCTTCGCCCTTGTTCCAGTTGCACTGGCACAATTCGTCGGTTTGCAGCGCATCAAGGATACGCAGTACTTCGTTCACGTTGCGGCCGACTTTCAGGTCGTTCACGGACACGTGGCGGATGACGCCGTTCGGGTCCACGACGAAGGTTGCGCGGTTGCAGACGCCGGCATCGGCATGCAGGATGCCGAGGGCCGAGGACAGTTCACGCTTGATGTCGGACAACATCGGGAAGGGCAGATCCTTCAGGTCTTTGTGGTTTTGTTTCCATGCGAGGTGCACATAGTCACTGTCGGTCGACAGGCCGAGAACCTGCGCGTCGCGGTCAGCGAAATCCTTGTTAAGCTTGCCGAACGAAGCGATTTCGGTGGGGCAGACAAAGGTGAAGTCTTTCGGCCATGCGAACACCACCAGCCATTTGCCCTTGAAGGAAGCATTGGTCATTTCCTTGAAGGCGGTTTTCTGGTCGTCGGAAACGACGCCGGTGAGTTTGAATTCGGGGAATTTCTGGCCGATTGTCAGCATGTCTTGAGCACCTTTCATTTTCTTTGAACGTATAAATTAATCTTGTGCCATGAAAATGGGGTCGACAGCCCGAATTGTCAAGGAATGCGCTGAGATATTGTTATTTTCATAATCAGTAAACTTAGGGCGCAGTAGGGCAATCCAGCGTGGATTTATAAACCCCGCCCACGGTCACCGGCCCTGTTTCGCCAGAACAGGCGATTTTCGAGAGCAGCGGCAGGAAAAGATCACGTCTTGCGCTGCGGACGCGGTTGGCTTCACCAACCGCTTTTTGTTCGGCGCCGCGGCGGGCGGCATCCGCATCGTTGCGGGGCGGCGCGTGCGTATCGCCGCCAGCATCGATTGCGGCATCGATATCGCTGCCTAACGCATCGCGGAGTTCGTTGATATGCAGCTTTGAAGCCGGCGTGCGGGATGCGACCGACAGCAGGAAAGCACGATCGTCATCGCCCGCGCGCCGTACGCGGTCGACCAGCACGGGCATAAAGCGTTCGGCCGTATCCGGTTGTTCCAGCAATTCCTGCGCGATGTTTTTTTGCACGGGGGTCAGCGCATAATCAATGCCGCCTTGGAACTGCATGATGCGCCAGCCGGTGCGCTTGGGTGAATCCTGATACCCCGCCAGCAGCAACGCCGCCACCAGCCCGCGCGTGTACGGGTCTTGCAACGTATTGCTATCCATCGCCGTTTCCAGTTGCGGCAATTGTTTCCTGACCGTTTCGCTATAGGCGGGATCGCCCAGATATTCCTGCAGCTTGCTGATCGCCGACGCCTCGCGCAATTTGCCCGACAGACTTCGCGCCGCCAGGTCGGCAATCGCGCGCGCATCATGTGCAGCCGGCGTAACTGTCAGCGGCGTCTGGTTCACAACGGCCAACGGCACGCGCGGTTTCACGCCACAGGCGAAATCGCCCTGCAATCCCGTATCGCAGCAGGCATAGGACGGCATGACGGTTATTTTTTCATCCGGTTTCAGCGCGCAGATAAATTCATAGGGCGTGTAGGCGGTGATTTTCTGCCCCGCCGATGTCTGCGCGGTCAGCAGGCAGCCCGGGATATCGCCGTCATTCACATGTTCCGCTTTCCACGCCGCCGTCACACTGATGCCAAACGGCGCGGTTGACTCCGGCGCGGCGCAGCTTGCCTCTGCCGCACCCGCATAAAAGAACGACGCCGCGGCGATGATAACCGCCGCGGCGCACGTAAATATTTTTACCGGGACGTTCATTACGGGGGGGCGACGTTAACGCCGTAGGCGCGCGCGATTTCGAACAGCCCGCCTTTCGACCCCGTGCCCATCGCCTTGAATTTCCAGCCGAGGCCCTCGCGGAACAGCTCGCCGAAGATCATGGCGTTGTCGGATGACGCGTCTTCCGTCAGGTCGAAACGCGCAAGTTCGGAGCCCGTTTCGGAGTTGACGACGCGCATATAGGCGTTCTTGATCACGCCGAAATTCTGCTGGCGGTCATCCGCGTTGTGGATGGTCACCGCGAACGCGACGCGTTCAATGTCGAAGGCGAGCGTATCCAGGCTGACCTTGATGACTTCCGCGTCATCTTCGTCGCCTTCTTTTTTCTCGCCGGTCGTGTTGTCGCCCATGTGCTGGATCGCGCCGGAATCTGTTTCGAGGTTGTTGTAAAAAATGAAATCGGTGTCGCGGCGCACCTTGCCCTCGCGGTTCAGGATAAAGGCGGAGGCGTCGATGTCGACGGCGTGGCCGTCTTGCGATTCAGGCGCTTCCCAGCCGAGGCCGATAAAAACCTTGTGCAGTGTCGGGTCGACGACAAGAAGATCGACTTCCTCGTCTTTCTTCATGATTTCTTTTCTGAGGCTGATGCCCATTTTACAAATCCTCCGACTAAAAAAATTTTATCTCAAAGCTTCTGCAACTGCTTGATAAGCTGCCGCATATCATCTGGCAACTCCGCCTTGAATGATACTTTAGTATTGGTTACCGGATGGTTAAATTCCAGCTGCGCGGCGTGCAGCGCCTGACGTGGAAAACCGGTGAGCCCCTTGGCAGCCTTTTCCGGAACCTTGTGCGCGCGGATGAATTTCGGAATACTGGGCTTGCCATAGACGGGGTCACCCACGATCCAGTGCTGCAGATGCGCCATATGGACGCGTATTTGGTGGGTACGTCCCGTCTGCAACCGGCACTCCACAAGGCTGGCGACCATGCCATAGGTTTCCAGCAGCGTGTAATCGGTGATCGCTTCCTTGCCGTCCCCCTCCGGCAGCACCGCCATTTTCTGGCGGTTGGTGCGGCTGCGGCCGATCTGCGTTTCGATGCGCCCCGAAGTCGGCGTGACGTTGCCCCAGCAGAGCGCGTTATAGACGCGCTTCAGCTTGCGGGATTCCAGCTGCGCGGAAAGACCTTTATGCGCGGTGTCGTTTTTGGCGACGACCAGTAACCCCGATGTTTCTTTATCAAGGCGGTGGACGATGCCGGGGCGTTTCACGCCGCCAATGCCCGACAGCTGGTCGCCGCAATGGGCGAGCAGCGCATTGACCAATGTGCCATCCCAGTTGCCCGCACCCGGATGCACGACCATGTTCGGCGCCTTGTTGACCACCAGCAGGTCTTTGTCTTCAAATATAATGTCGAGGTCGATTTTCTGCGGGGTCGGCAGTGCCTCGATCGCGGGCGGCACCACGATTGTGAATTCTTCGCCGGGTTTTACCTTGTGCGAACTGTCGGGGAACGGCTTGCCCAGATGCGAGACGTTGCCGCCCTCGATCAGCTGTTGCAGGCGGGAGCGCGAAAAATCGGGTGCATGGCGCGCCAGCACCTTGTCGAGCCTTGCGCCCCTATCCTCTTCCTCTACTTTGACAGTCACCTTTTCCATGGTAACAATATAACCGAACTCAGGGAGAATAGTCATGCAGGGAATGAAGGTACTGGTCGGCATCATGAGCGTGATGATCGTCATCTGCATCGGCTTGCTCGGCTATGGCCTGGCCACCAAAACGACCGAACTTGTGGCCGCAAAGCCTAAAACGGAGGCCACGACCACCGAAAGTATGAGTGAACTGGTCCTGCCCGCCCTGTCGCGGATTGAACGTATGTCAGGCGATAATAACGGCGCAATACTGTACGTGGAATCGGCGGAGGGGGATTATATATACTTCGTGACCCCCAAAACATCGTCGCGGATTCGCATTAAACGCCAATAAATACAGATATTTAACCGCCTTTTGGAACTTGGCCCCCGTGTGATCGTTGGTCTAATAACAATCATGTCCAACGTACACGGGAGGACACCATGAAGACCAAGAAAGACGCTAAACCGTTTGACCTGCCCCTCCGCGAAGACGCGCTGGTTATTTTGCAGGCCGATCACGACCATTTACGCAAATTATTCGCGGAATTCCAGCACCATGTCGGCCGTGATGACGACGATACCGCGCCCAAGGAACTGATCGTGCGCGAAGCCTGCGACCTTCTGGAGATCCATACCCAGCTTGAAGAAGAAATTTTCTTCCCCGCCGCACGCAAGGCGCTGGGCGAAGTGGAATTGATGGAAGAAGCAAAAAGCGAACACGACGCAGCAGACGAACTGATGGATGATCTGCGTAAACTGTCGCCGGATGACGAAGTTTTCGACGCGAAGTTCCTCGAGCTGTCGGAAATCACCGCCATGCACATGAAAAAGGAAGAAAAAGAAATTTTCCCGCGCCTGCGTGCCGAAAAAATCGACATGTTCGCCCTTGGCCGCAAAATCTCGCTTCGCCGTGAAGTGCTGGTGATCGGCAAACGCATCGGTGAAACGCTGGATGAAATGAACCACAACATCCATCCTGTCGACGAAGCATCCGCAGCGGACGCGGCTGGGCTGCTGCCCGATATTCTTATCCCGCCGCCCGGCCTGCGGTAACAAAACCGCCGTCAGTGCGTAGGCTCAACGAACAAAACAAAGGAGATGCGCGATGAAAAAGTCCGCCTCGAAAAAACAAACCACCGCCCTTTCGATTCTTGCAAAGGATTTTGGTAACTCAATTCAAAACTTCCGCGAATTTGCGCGCGTCGTTGAAAAAGACGACAGCAATATTGACCGCAAGGTTGAACTGGTGCGCGAAACCTGCGCCGATGTAATGACGCATCTGCAGGTACGCGAAGACGTTTTTTACCCGGCAGTAGCATCGGCGACCGGCGACGATAACCTGGTCAAGCGCGAGCTGAGCGGCAACGAAACCGTGAAGGCATTAATTACACGCCTGAACCTTCTGGAGCCGGGCGATGAATTGTTCGATGCGACTTTTATCGTGCTGGGCGAAACAGTTGCCGCACACATGAAACAAGAACAGCAGATCCTGTTCCCCGAAGCACGCGCTGCAGGTCTTGATGATCCGAAACTTGCCAAAAAAATCCAGAAACGCGAAGCCGAATTGAAGGCGCGCGAAGGGATCGAAGAACAGCTTTCAGAAATAAATATCACCGGCCATCACGCCGCCGGCGTCATCACCAAGGCTGGTTTTCAGCCATAAAGTTTGACGTTCCCGCTACAGTGCGGGAATTCGCAAAGGCATCCCGTGCCGCCGCGTGTACCGGCAGCACGGGATGCTTCTATTTTGCATCAGCATTCAAGATCAGAAATTATAAATCGGCGCCACCCCCGCCTTGCGCGGGCATGGCAAGAATTTGAAATAAGCGTAGACGCCTACAGGAAAATGCCGCCCGCCGCCTCGATACGCTGGCCATTGACCCAGCGGCAATCATCCGACAGCAATGCCGATACCAGCGCGCCGATATCATCGGGCAGGCCGACGCGACCCAGCGCCGTGCTGGACGCGATCATGTCGTTCACCGCTTTATTATCGCGCACAGCGCCGCCGCCGAAATCGGTTTCGATGGCGCCGGGGGCAAGGACATTGACGGATATTTTACGGGTGCTGAGTTCCTTCGCCATATAGCGCGTGAGTGTTTCCACGCCGCCCTTCATTGATCCGTAAGCCGCATAACCCGGCATCGAAAAACGGGCAAGACCGGAGGATACGTTCAGGATACGCCCGCCATCCTTCAGCAGCGGCACCAGTTTTTGCGACAGGAAAAACGTCGATTTGAAATGGACATTCACCATCTGGTCGAACTGTTCTTCGGTCGTGTCCATGAAACCGGCATGCACACCGCTGCCGGCATTGTTCACCAGCCCGTCAAAATCCTTGCGCCCGAAGGTGTCCTGCAATGTTTTTGCAACCGTCGCGGCGAAACCGGCGAATGATTTGCTGTCGGATACATCCAGTTGCAGCGCAGCAGACTTCCCTCCTGCAGCTTTCACTTCGGCAACGACCTTCTCTGCTTCGTCTTTGCGGCTGTGATAGGTGATGATGACGTCATGGCCTTTTTGGGCGAGATGCTGCGCCATGTTTTTGCCAAGCCCGCGGCTGCCGCCGGTGATGAGGATGATGCCCATGCTCATTTCCTTTGTTATTTCCGGTTGATGCGTTGCAGAACTTCCGGCTTGTCCCATTCGAACGGACCGTTGAAGGTATCGATGATGTTGCCACGCTGATCCAGGAGAAAACTGGTGGGGAGGCCCTGATAAAGCGTCTCCCACGCAGAGGGTATCTGCCGGTCGCTGTCGATATAGACCGCCAGTTTATCCGCGCCATGTTTTTTCAAAAATTCGGCGATTTTTTCGGGTGTACCGCTGCGGTCGAGGCTGATGGCGATCACTTTTACATCCTGAAGTTTCGCCAAGGACGGCAATTCGGCGACGCAGGGAGTACACCAGGTCGCCCATAAATTCACCAATACGCGCCCGCCCCTGAAGTCCTCCAGCGTCTTTTTTGCCCCTTGGCCATCATAAAAAGTGACCGGCGGCGGGGTTTCGTTCTTGAACGTGGCCGAGATATTTTCCTTATTATCATGAGGATATGACAAAAAGATCGTGGCAATCCCGTAACCCAGCAAAGCAATCAGAACAACCGACCAGAGATAGATGATTTGTGGCTTTACCCGCATGGTTCTTTAACTCCAAAATAACAAAAATGACTCTATAATAATAAGATGGTGGGTGCGAGATGAGAATAGCGGTACTGATGCTTCCGATATGCATGATTTTCCTGTCCGGTTGCGGCGTGAAGCCCAATCAGGTGGACCCGCCTGCCAGCGTGGAAAAGGGCAAGGATTACTTCCCCCGCACCTATCCCGACCCGTCAACCGATCCGAACCCCCAACGGTATGTACCGAAATGACCAAGACAACTGCCTATAAAAATTCCCGCCTGCGTATGGAGGATGTGGAGCTGGCATCCGTCGCCGAAAAATTCGGCACGCCGCTGTATTGCTACAGCGCGGAACAAATATCCTCGAATTACGACGCATACCGCCGCGCGCTGAAAAGCGTGACCGACGATTTCACCATCTGCTATGCGACCAAGGCGAACAGCAATATCGCGGTTCTGAGCCTGCTGCAAAAACGCGGCGCTGGCGCCGATATCGTCTCGGGCGGGGAACTCCGCCGGGCGTTGGCCGCCGGCATATCGCCGAAAAAGATCGTCTATTCCGGTGTCGGCAAAAGCGACGAAGAAATCACCTTCGCCATCAAGACCGGCATCATGCAGATCAACGTGGAATCCGAACCCGAACTGGTATCGATTTCGCGCATCGCCAAAAAATTGAAAAAGACGGTCGATGTGTCGATCCGCATCAATCCGAATGTCGATGCGAAAACGCACGCAAAAATTACGACCGGTAAAAAAGAAAACAAATTCGGCATCGATATCGAATTCGCGCCCGCGCTGTATAAACGCGCGCTGAAACTGCCGAACATTAACGCCATCGGCGTGGCGGTGCATATCGGATCGCAGCTGACATCGCTTGCCCCCTATAAACGCGCCTATGAACGTGTGGCAGACCTTGTGCGTATCTTGCGCAAGCAGGGCAACGACATCCGCCGCGTCGACCTTGGCGGCGGCATCGGCATCACCTATCGCAATGAAACGCCGATTGACCTGTATTTGTATGCGCTGATGGTGCGCGATGTGATCCTGCCCTTGGGCGTACATATCGTGGTCGAGCCCGGCCGTTCCATCGTCGGCGATGCGGGCGTACTGCTGTCGCGCGTGGTCAGCGTGAAAAAAGGGCATAACAAGAATTTCCTGATTCTGGACGCCGCGATGAACGACCTGATGCGTCCGGCGCTTTATGGCGCGTATCACGCCGTGCTGCCGCTGAAAAAAGGCGGCAAGCCGACGCTCTACGATATTGTGGGCCCTGTTTGCGAAACGGGCGACACGTTTCACATCGATGAAAAGCTGCCTACATTGCAGGCGGGCGATCTGGTCGCCATCATGACAGCGGGCGCCTACGGCGCGGTCATGTCATCGAATTACAACACGCGGCCCCTTGCGGGTGAAGCTATCGTGCAGGGCAAAAAATTCGGCCTTGCGCGCAAACCCCAGACTGTCGATGACCTTGTGAAAAACGATATTGTTCCCGGGTGGCTTGCATGAATTTAGGACAGCTGCGGTATTCGGTCGTTGCGGTATTCAGCTGGATTTCGGTGTTTGCGGAGCGTTTCTGGGCATCGTTCTGGCCCGCGCTGTCGGTTGTGTTCGCGTTTATCGGCCTTGCAGCCTTGCGCGTTTTCCCGTGGCTGGGCAATGGCGGGCATCTGGCCCTCCTGCTTGTGTTTATCGTGTTGTTCGCCGTAGCTGCGCTGCGCTTCGGCGCAAAATTCCAACGCCCGTCGATGAAGGAAGTGCGCCGCGCGGTTGAAAAACAAAGCGGGTTGCTCCACCGCCCGCTGGAGGCGATCCTTGACCGCCCCATCACCACCTCGCCCGAAACGGCGATGCTGTGGGCGAAATATCAGGCGCGGCTGAAGGGTTTGTGGTCGCGCACCAAAATCCACCGCCCGCAGGCCGATATCGCGTCGCACGACAAATATTCGCTGCGCTATGTTGCGATTGTGCTGCTGCTGGCGGGGCTGGCTGTCGGCCAGCGCGAAACGCTGTTCCGCGTCACGCAGGCGCTGAACCCCGACATCAAGGGTTACCTGCGCGTGAATGCAGGCGCGCTGGATGTCTGGATCACGCCGCCGGAATACACGCATGAAAACCCGATCTTCCTTGCCACCACCCAGCTGGGCGCGCCCGGCATCAAGGGCGGCGTGCAGGTGCCGGAAAACAGCGTGCTGAAGGTGCGCGTCGGCGGTTTTACCTCCGCGCCCGTCCTCACCTATGGCGCGCTGGAGCCTGCCTTTACATTAGCCGCGCCGAAAAGCTTCACGCTGGAAATGCCGCTCACGCAAAGCGGCATTCTGAAGCTGACCAAATGGTGGATACGCCCCCTGGGTGAATGGCCGATCACGGTGCTGAAGGACAAGGCACCCGGCATCGTGCTGCTGAACGCCGAAGCGACCAAGCGCGACCAGTTGCGCCTGACCTATACCGCCAAGGACGATTACCGCGTGAAGGAAGTCTATGGCACGATTTCGCCGACGCCGGAACTGATCAAGGTTTTCGGCACCAGGACGGTCGATTTCAACATCCCCATGCCCGAAACACCGGAAGAAGAAAAGGTTTTCGTGACCAACATGACCTCGCATCCCTGGGCAGGGTCGGAAGTGTTGCTGGTGCTGAGCGCGAAAGACGATACCGGTCAGGTCGGCCAGAGCGACCCGCGCAAGATTTTGCTGCCGGAGCGTCAGTTCACCAACCCCGTCGCCAAGAAAATCATCGCGGAGCGCCGGAAGCTGATCTGGTACAACAATATGCTGACGCGCAAGATTTCGGCGCAGGCGCTGGCCGAGATTTCCGGCAACCCGCAGGATTACAAATGGGACAAGATAGTATTTCTGGGCCTTGGCATGTCCTATAAGCGGCTGCTTTACGACGGGTCGAATGCGGCGGCGGAATCCCTGATCCCGCTGTTGTGGGACCTGGCGATACGGGTCGAGGACGGCGGTGTCGCGCTGGCGCAGCGCGAGCTGAGCGATGCACTGGCGAAGCTGGCGGAGAAGCTGAAGGACAAGAGCGCCACCAAGGAAGAAATCGCCGAGCTGATGGCCGATGTGCAGCGCAAGATGCGCGAATATTCGCAGAACCTTGCGCAGGAAATGCGCCAGAGGATGCTGGAGGGCAAGCAGGCGCCGCAGATTTCGAAGGAACTTGCCGACCGCATCATGAAAAATATCGACATGGACAAGCTGATGAAGCAGATGGAGGAACTCACCTCCGGCTCCGAAGCGGAGCAAATGCAGAAACTGGCCGAATACATGAAAAATTCCGTCGACCGTATGGATTCCAAGCGCATGGACAAGATGCAGCAGGGCCAGAAATCGGCCATGGAAGCGCTCGAAGATCTGCAAAAACTCATCGAACGCCAGCAGCAGCTGATCGACAAGACCCAAAAATTGTCGCCGCAAAAGCCCGAGCAGAAAAAAGCCGAAGAACAGAAATCGGAGCAGCAAAAGCAGCAAAAAGAACAACAACAAAAAGACGCGCAAACCAACAAAGACCAGCAAGGCAAGGAACAGCAGGCGCAACAACAGGGCAAGCAGGGCGAGGAATCTCAACAACAGCAATCCCAGCAGCAAGGCCAATCCGGCCAGCAACAGGGGCAGCAGCAGTCGCAACAACAAGGACAGCAGCAGGGCCAGGGGCAATCGACCCAGCAGCCCGGGCAGCAACAAGGTCAACAACCCGGTCAGCAGGGTCAGGGTCAGGCGCAGGCACAACAAGGTCAACAACAGGGCCAGCAGCCCTCCCAGGGCGGCCAGCAAAGCCCGCCGCAACCGATGCCCGCCCCCGGCCAGCAGCAATTCCAGAGCGCCGGGGACAAGGCAAAACAGCAGCAACAAATGCAAGGCACCGGCGGCGGCGAGAAAAAAGAACAGGCGCAATCAGGTCAGGAGGGTAAGGAACAGGCAGCTCAGCCGCAACCCGGCGGCGAGGACAAGAATGACAAGCAGGCGCAGGGCACCGAGCAGCAGACCAAGGAAACCATGCAGCAGCAGGCCATGAAAGAAGGCACCGGCGGCACGCCCATCCGTACTCCGAAAGAAGGCGCCACCGAGCAAACCGATATCCGCGGCAAGCTAGGCGAGATCATGCGCAAGATCGGCGAAGGACTGCCACAGGTTCCGCAAAACTTCGGCAAAGCCGATCAGGAAATGAAGTCTGCCCGCAACGAATTGAAGGAAGGCGATTCACAAGGATCATTGCCCCACCAGAAAGAAGCGCTGAAAGAGCTTGAAGGCGCGATGGACAACGCCGTGAAACAGCTGGCCGAACAGCTGCAGACCACCATGATGAATTTCGGCATGCCGCAGGAAGGCCCCGGCTATGGCGAGGGCTTCGACCCGCTCGGCCGCCGCACCGGTAAACCCGGCGACCACGGCAAGCCCGGCGACGATTTTGTCGCGATCCCCGAGGAAAAAGAACGCCGCCGCGTCCAGCAGATCATCGAAGACCTGCGCGCAAGATCAAACGACTACACACGCCCCAAACAGGAACGCGAATATATCGACCGGCTGCTCAACCAGTTCGAATAGTTATTTTGCTTTCATATACGGGATCATATAAGCCACGCCAGCGGCGGCGGCGACGTGTTTGATGGTGTGGCCGCTGATGGTGTCGCCCAGCAGGTGGAATACCTGCGGATCGAAATGCTCCAGCACCTTTGCCACCACATACCAGCCGAGTGTCATGAACAGGTAACGCGTCGCCTTGGGGTTGTGCGCCGGGAACAGCGCGATCATCAACAAAATCGCGACGATCGGGAAAAACTGCACCAGCGCATAGGGGCGCAGGTCGCCCTGCCCCAGTGCTTCGGTGTAGTTCCAGTACCAGACGCTGAACAATCCGGCGGCAAGAAAGAACGGGAACAACCGCACGCCCCAAGTCTCGCTCACCCGTTCGCGGATGACGATGGAGAACAGCGACATAAACGCAATCGTCATCGGCAGGCGATCCCAGACCAGCGTGTGGTTGTCGGGCGCCAGGTGGTAATAGCCGGAACCGAAGGCGACCAGAAACACCCCGATAAACAGCAGCAGCCATAATTTGAAATCCGCTGGCGTCAGGCTCGCGCGTTTTTGAAAGGTCGCCGCGATGCCCCAGATGCCGACAAGGGCAAAGGCCAGGTTGCCCATCACATCGCCGAAATTGGGGATACCCAGCCAGCCGCGTTTATCGGCAAAGTCATGATAGCCGAGGTCTTGGGCGATGGGCGGCACCATAAACGCACCGATAAAACAAACCGCCGCAACCGCGAAAAGAATGCCTAGACGCGCGCATCGCGAAGACGGGCAACACATCATGCGGCGAGCGCGCCCGCGATACGCCTGGTGATTTCTTCCAGCGTGAAGGGCTTGGAAATAACCTCATGCGCAAGAAAATCAAGATTGTGCGCACGCTGGCGCTGGTTCGCGTAACCGGACATCATCAGGATTTTCGTCTGCGGATAATCCTTGGCGACTTTCAACGACAGGGCGATACCGTCAAGGTCGGGCATCACGATATCGGTCAGCAGCAGGTCGTAGGATCGTTTCGTCAGCGCGTCCAGCGCGGCATTGCCATCCGGCACCACCGTCACGGCATAGCCCGCGTAATTCAATGCGCGTTCAACGAACTGGCGGACGGAGGGTTCGTCATCCGCCACCAGCACCCATTTTGTGTCATCCGTTTCATTGCTCATGACATGATCCTTCACTTATCCAATATCGTCAGTTCGACCGTCTTGCCGTCTTCGGGCGCGTCCTTGAACAGCAGGTCGAGGGGCATGCTTTCACCGGCGGCCAGTTTCTGGGGCTTGTCCGGCCGGAATTCCCAGCTTTTCAGCACGCCGCCATAGGCTCCCTTGAGTTTCACCTGCAGCGGCGGAGATGCCATTTGCTGCGCCGTCGTATTCGCCAGTTTCGCCTGCAGCGCAAGCGTGCGGTCCTTACCTGCAACGCGGTTCTCGGCAATAAGTTCCGATAGCTGGAATCCTTCGCCCGGCGCATGCACGGTAAAGCCCAGCGCCGTATAGAAATGTGCCATCGCGGGCGTATGGCGCAGCACCGGCCCCTTCATCACAAACAATCCCGACAGCGTGACGAAGGACAGCGCCATGAAAACAAAAATGCCGAATTGCGCCGCGCCCATGCCCAGCGGCCGATAGGTCATCACCGGGATCTGGAAGGTTGCGGGCAGCGGATCGGCCGGCACCGGCATCACCGATTGCGGAATTTCGATTGCGTCTTCGTTGACGTAGGCGCCCTTCACGACGCTTTTGAAATCAAGTTCGTCGTCAGGCTGCTGTTCTTCCCAGACGGGCACAGGCTCCGGTTCGGGCTCTGCCGTCACTGGCGGATTTTCGTGCCACATCTGGTTGCATTGGGTGCAACGCACCGTGCGGCCGGTCGCGCCCAGCAGGCGCTCCTCGACTTTATACACGGTCCCGCAGCTCTCGCAGGTGACGTGAATCACGCGGTAGAATCCCCCTTTTTTCAAACAGATACGCCAAATAAAAGTGGCATAACCCGTTGTTTAAGGATAGCATATCAATTATTAATTTTTGAGCCTATAATTATGCGAAGCTGCTGATATTATTGAAATATCGGCAGTGATGGGGAACCGGGCATGACGATCGTCAAATTTTCCAATGTAGGCATGCGTTACAGCACCGGACCCGAGGTGCTGCACGACCTTTCGTTCGAACTGCAACAAGGCTCTTTCCATTTTCTGACAGGCCCGTCGGGTGCGGGCAAGACATCCCTGCTGAAACTGCTTTATCTGGGGCAGCACCCCACGCGCGGGATTATCAATATGCTGGGCCGCGACCTGAGCGCCGTGCCCCGTCGCGAACTGCCCATGCTGCGCCGCCAGATCGGCATCGTTTTTCAGGATTTCCGCCTGCTGCCGCATTTGTCGGCCTTCGACAACGTGGCGCTGCCCCTGCGCACCTCGGGCTTGGCCGAAAAAGACATCAAGCGCAACGTGACCGAATTGCTGGAATGGGTCGGCATCGGCGACAAGATGGAGGCCCGCCCGCCCACGCTGTCGGGCGGCGAACAGCAGCGCATCGCAATTGCCCGCGCCGTCATCAACCGACCGAAATTACTGGTGGCAGATGAACCGACCGGCAACGTCGATTCCGAAATCGGCACGCGTATCATGCATTTATTCGAGGAACTGAACCGTCACGGCACGACCGTGCTGATCGCAACGCATGACGACGAAATCACCAGCCGTTTCAAGCACCCGCAAATGCGCCTTGAAAACGGCACGCTGGTCGAAGGCCCTAAACGCAAAATAAGGGCGGCATAACATGACCAAAAACAAATTGATTCCCGGTAAATACCAGTACGATATCGGCCTTGACCAGGGCGCCGGCGCGCAGTTGGTGGCATGGTCGACGGGGCTGATGGTGTTTTTCGCAACACTCGCGCTGGCCGTGAACCTTGGCCTGAACGCCGTCACGCAAAGCTGGGTATCGGGGCTCACCGGCAGCCTGACCGTTGAAATCAAGCCGCCCGTCACGGACGACCAGCAGTCGGCCTCCGCCGAAACCGTGAAAAAAGTTTTGTGGATGGCGAAACAGCATCCTTCTGTAGAAAAAAGCCGCGCATTGTCGCGTGATGAAATCCTTGGATTGCTGCGCCCGTGGCTGGGCGACAAGGCACCCGAAAGTCTGCCCCTGCCCGCCATTATCGACATCAAGCTGAAGGAAGGCGCCGATACCGCCAGCCTGATCGCCGATATCAAAAAGGTCGCGCCCGCTGCCGCTGTGGACAGCCATACCGATACGCTGGATGATGTCAAAACGCTGGTCGCGACCGCGCGCATGTTCGTGCTGCTGCTGACGGGCGTTATCATCCTGCTGACCGCCGCATCGATTGCGGGCATCGTGAGGTCGAAACTGGCCATCCACGCACAGGAAGTTGAAACGCTGCATCTGGTCGGTGCGTCGGACGAATATATCGCCCGCCAATTCCGCCACCATACGCTCAAAGGCGCGCTGAAGGGCGCGGTTGCAGGCGTTATCTGCATGGTGCTGTCGATTTTGGGCGTCAGTTACATGACGCATACGATTGATACCGCCATTTTCCCGCATATCCGCCTGATGCCGCTGGAATGGATATTGATTGCGGCGGCACCCGTGCTGGCGGGATCGCTGATCGCGCATTTCACGGCACAGCGCACGGTGATGCGTGAACTTTCAAGGCTCGCGTAAAAGGCAATCATGACAGCGCATGCCAAATCCGCACGGGTTCCGCTGGTACTGCTGCTCGCGCTGGCGCTATGGCTGGCGGGGCTGTATGCCTTTACGCGCGGCATATCCGAAGACCTCCCTGCGCAGGATGGCAAGGCCGATGCGATCATCGTGCTGACGGGCGGCACCAACCGCCTTGATGCGGGTTTCGAACTGCTGGAAAAAGGGCGCGGCAAAAAGCTGTTTATTTCCGGCGTTTATCGCGGTGTCGAGGTAAAGGAATTGCTGCAGCGTTCGCGCAAAAAAGGCGCAGGCCTCGATTGCTGCGTCGAACTGGGCTTCGAGGCGGACGACACCATCGGCAACGCGAAAGAGGCGACGGCGTGGCTGCGCCGCGAAAACTTCAAGACCTATTACCTTGTCACCGCAAATTACCACATGAAACGTGCACTGATGGATTTCGACGCATATGGCGATGGTTTAACCGCCATCCCCTACCCCGTCGAACCCGACAGCCTTGACATGCGCAACTGGTGGCGCGAGGGCGCGACACGCGCGCTGATCCTGCGCGAATACATGAAATTCATCGCGGCGCTGGTCTGGCGCCCCTTTGCGGCATAGGACAACAACAATGAACCACCTGCGGTCGATTGCCTTTAACTTCCTTTATATCTTCGGGTCGCTGTTCTGGAGCCTCGTGCTGCCGTGGTCTTTTTTCTTTCCGAAAAAGAAATGCACGGCGATCATTTCCAAATATTATGGCGGCTATATTGCCTTTATCGAAAAATATGTGCTGGGGCTGAAACTGGAAATCCGCGGGCTTGAAAACCTGCCCACCGCCACGCCCTATATCATCGCGTCCAAGCACCAGTCGGCCTATGAAACGCTGAAGCTGCCGTTTCAGGAAAAATTCCGCTACCCCGTCATCGTCCTGAAAAAGGAACTCACCTACCTGCCGCTGTGGGGCATGTACCCGAAGCGCATGGGGCAGGTCGCGATCAACCGCGGCGAAGGCATGGAGTCGATGCGCGCCATGAGCCGTGGTTGCAAGGCCGCAATTGACGACGGCCGGTCGGTGGCCATCTTCCCGCAGGGCACACGCGTGAAGCCGGGCGGATCTGCGCCGTACAAAGCGGGGCTGGCAAAAATCTACAGGGATTTGAACGTGCCGGTCGTGCCGATGGCGCTCAATTCCGGTGTGTTCTGGGGTCGCAACGCGTTCTTTAAAAAATCCGGCACCGTCGTGTTCGAATTCCTGCCCGCAATCCCCGCGGGCATGCCGCCGCTGCAAATGATGGAACGCCTCGAAACCGCGCTGGAGGCAGCGAGCGACAAACTGGTCATCGAAGCAGGCGGCGCGGCGCTCGGGAAAAACTGAAGCCGCGTTAACCTTCCTTTTACCACCCGCCTGCTAGGTTGTGATTGTGCAGGGCGAATGCGCCCGCTAGGACAAACGGTAAAAAGAATTCATTGTGTGTGTGTGTTGTGAAGATATCGGGAGCCCCAAGGGGCTCCCGAACTCTTTCTAGCCTATTGAAAAGCATGGCGAATTTTCTTGCTCTGTTGCTAATAAATTGTTTACATATAGACGTTATACTGCTGATAAAGGACAAAGGTGCAGGTATGAACGTGAAATTGGTCGATGGTTTGGTTGAACAGCTGAAAGGCCATACCCCCCTGCCCGATATGGATGGCAACCCGATCTATAAACTGATGCAGGAAAAAGACATCGGCAATTCGAAACTGGCTAGTATCGTGCGCGGCATCCACGAACACCGCCCTGTGACCGAAGACCGCTACGGTCAAGAAAAACAGGAGCCGGAAAAAGACATCCGTGTGATGACAGATGCGACGCCCAATATCGTTACCTTCGCCGTAACGGGACGCAAGCCCGATGCCGACGGCACCTATGGCATCCTCGCGCGCGTATCGATGACGCGCGGCAAAGACGGCAGACTGTCGCTCGACGATTTCCACACTTCCCTCGACCCGACAGGGTACGAAAACAATTCGCATCAATACGTCAACCTTGCTGAAGGCATCAGCAAGGCCTACAAGGGCTCGACCGACCAGTTCGTCGCAAACTTCCTGCAGGGCCTCTCGAAGGGCGACGATGTGTGGGGCGCGCTGTTGAATGCCGATTATTCAGGCAAGATCGACAATATTTTCGATGCTGCGCGCAAGGAAGAACAATCAAGGCTGGATGCAGGTGAAAAACCCATTTCGCTGCGCAAGATTGTGGATGGCCGCATTCCCGGCACATTCGACGGCTATGCGCCCGAGAACAAGACAAGCGCAGAGACGCGCAGCAATTATGCGCCGATCGTCCGCAACAAAAACTAGGCTTTTTTCCGCTCCAGCGCAAAGAACAGCAACGCGCCCACGGTGATAATGGCCAGCACCATTTCGCCAATCTGCATCATCTCGGTCGTGTCGCCCCGGCGGATCAAAAACGCCAGCCATAAGGCGTTCAGGATGTTCCAGATAAACGCCAGCAGCCGCACCTTGGGCAACGGGCCCAGCGAATTGAACTTGCCAGGCCGCCACAAGGCAAAACAGGTCAGCATCTCGCCGCCGCTGACGATGCAGTCGAGGATGATGTTCAGCCTGCGCTGCCCCGTCAAATCCATCAGACCAAGATCATAAATTAAATTCATGCCGCTGAGCGCCGCCAACGCAAAATGCGGCGCCAGCAGGATAAGCCCCGCCACGCGGTTTTTATCCAAGGTGGCCATTACGCCAGCACCTGTTTTACGGCCTGCTGCCAGCCGTCGTACAATTTTTCACGGTCTTCCGACATCATGGTCGGCGTAAAGCGGCGCTCGCATTCCCATGATTCAGTGATGTAATCGATCGACGGGAACATGCCCACCTGCAACCCCGCCAGATACGCAGCGCCCAGCGCCGTCGTTTCCGTCACGGTCGGGCGCAGCACGGGGGTCGATGTCATGTCGGCCAAAAACTGGCAGACCCAGCTGTTTTTCACCATGCCGCCATCGACGCGGATTTCCGTCATCGGGTATCCGGCGTCCTCCGCCATTGCACGCATCAGGTCTTCGGTTTGATATGCCTGCGCCTCCAGCGCCGCGCGCACCAGATGCGCCGATGTTGCGCCGCGCGTCAGGCCTGAAATGCTGGCGCGTGCATGGGGATTCCAATACGGCGCGCCAAGGCCGGTGAAGGCCGGCACCATGTAAACGCCGCCGTTATCGGGCACAGATTTCGCAATTGCTTCGGTCTCGTTCGATGACTTGATAATACCAAGCCCGTCGCGCAGCCACTGGATCGCGGCACCCGCCACAAAGATAGAACCCTCGATGGCATAATTGATTTCACCGTTCAGGCGGTACGCGACGGTCGTCAGCATCTTGTTCTGCGACGGCTTGAATTCGCCGCCGATATTCATCAATGCGAAGCAGCCCGTGCCATAGGTGCTTTTGACCATGCCGGGCTTGAAGCAGGCCTGCCCGATCAATGCGGCCTGCTGGTCGCCCGCCATGCCCGCCACCTTCGTCGGCGCGCCGAGAAACTCCGCGCCCACATCGCCGAAATGCGCGCTATTGTCCTTCACTTCCGGCAGCATCGAGGCGGGAATGCCGAGAATTTTCAGCAGCTCGTCATCCCATTTCTGTTCGATGATGTTGAACAGCAGCGTGCGTGACGCGTTGGTGATGTCTGTCGCATGCACCTTGCCGCCCGTCAGACGCCAGAGCAGGAAGCAATCGATAGTGCCGAAAGCAAGCTCGCCATTCTTCGCGCGCGCAGCCACACCTTCGACGTTGTCCAAAATCCAGCGCAATTTTGTGCCGGAGAAATAAGGGTCGAGCAGCAGGCCAGTCTTGCGCGAGAAAGTCGGCTCCAGCCCTGCATCCTTGAATTTCTGGCACATATCGGCTGTGCGGCGGTCCTGCCAGACGATGGCGTTATAAACCGGCTCGCCCGTTTTACGGTCCCAGACAATCGTGGTTTCGCGCTGGTTGGTGATGCCGATGGCGGCGACGTTCGTCGGATGAATGCTGTGCTGCGCCATCACGCCCTGCGACACATACTGCGTATCCGACCAGATATCCTCCGGGTTTTGCTCCACCCAGCCGTTTTCAGGGTAATAAAGCTGCAATTCCTTTTGCGCGATGCCGGTGATATGACCCTTTTCATCGAAAAGTATCGCCCGCGTGCTGGTCGTGCCCTGATCGATGGCGAGGATGAATTTTGACATTACGCGGCCTCTTCCTGATCGCCCTTCAGCTTCTTGAGCAGTTTGCGGATTTTTTCCTGCGTCATTTCGGTGGTGTGCAGGCCGAGCTTTGATCTGCGCCATAAAATATCTTCGAGCGTCTGCGCCCATTCGTTGGTGACGAGGTATTTGATTTCGGCTTCGTAGATGCTTTCGCCCAGATGCTCGCCGAGGTCGGTGATGCGTTTTGCGCCACGCAGGATTTCACGGGTGCGCGTGCCGTAGGCGCGGCCCAGACGCTTGGCGAGGTTTTCGGGCAGCCATGCATATTCGCGGCGCACGGTCTTGACGAAAGTTTCAAATCCGGTGATGCCGCCTTCGCCGCCCGGCAGATGCGCGGTTTCAGTCCATGCCTTCGTACCCTTGCCGAGTTTTTCTGTGACCAGGTCGCCCGCCTGTTCGCCCAGCTTGCGGAAGGTCGTGATCTTGCCGCCATAGACCGACAAAATAGGCAGTCCCGCGACATCGTCCATTTCAAGGATGTAATCGCGCGTGACTTCGGATGCGTTTTCGTCGCCGTCATCGACCAAGGGGCGCACGCCGCTATAGGTCCATTCAACGTCTTCGGGTTTCACCGCCTGGCGGAAGAACCGGTTGACGGCGGCGCAGAGGTAGTCGACCTCTTCAATGGATATGCGCACTTCCTCGATATCGTCCTTGTATTCGATGTCGGTCGTGCCGACGAGCGTGTATTTTTTTTCGTAAGGGATCGTGAAAACGATGCGTTTATCGTCGTTTTGCAGGATATAGGCGTGGTCGCCCTGATAGAGCTTGGGCACGATGATATGGCTGCCCTTGACCCAGCGGATTTTATATTTTCCGACATCCGCGCCAACAAGGCCAAGTGTTTTCGCAACCCACGGGCCGGATGCGTTCACCACCATGCGCGCATGGATTTTATGTTTTTCTTCGGTGTTCACATCCTGCAACACGGCCTGCCAGATATCCTGCTTCGCGTGTTTTCCGATGGAGATGCATTGGGTGCGCGTCAAAATCTCCGCGCCTTTTTCGAACGCGTCGCGCGCGCTCAACACCACAAGGCGCGTGTCCTCGACCCAGCAATCGGCGTAGGAAAAGCCGCGGCGGAATTCTGGGCGCAGCGGCTGGCCGTACATCGTGCCGGGCAAATAATGACTGTGCGAGCGCGAGAGGATTTTGCGGCCGCCCAGATGGTCGTATAAAAACAGGCCCGCGCGGATCATCCACCACGGGCGCAGTTTTTTGTGGTGCGGCAAAATGAAGGTGAGCGGCCAGATGATGTGCGGCGCTGATTTCAACAACACTTCACGTTCGTGTAACGCGTGACGGACAAGGTTGAATTCGTACTGTTCAAGATAACGCAAGCCGCCATGAATGAGCTTGGTGGAGGCGGAGGATGTCGCCGAGGCAAGGTCGTCTTTTTCGCAGAGGATAACCGACAGCCCGCGCCCCGCGAGGTCACGCGCGATGCCGCAGCCGTTCACGCCGCCGCCGATGACCAGAACATCCACTTCCCTGATTTTCGCCACGATCCGTAGCCCCCGATTAACTCCCTGATATTTAAGCGGAATATGGCAAGGATGGCAATAGCTATTTGCGGGAGGTGTTATTGGAAATCAGGATCGTCGCTGTTTTTCTCGTGATGTTCCTGCGCCAGCGCGAGTATTTTCCGCAAGATGTCGCTTTCGACCATCGGCGGCGGGCTGCCGAGCAGATAGACAACCTTGCTTAGCGGCTGTTCCACCGGCTGGTCGCTGGTGCGGAAGGTGACGGTGCAGGTTGTGCCGCGGCGCGGCGTGGATTCAACCGCAATTTGCGCCTGCAGCTGTTCGAGGATGCCATAGACGACGGAAAGCCCCAGCCCCGCCCCCGCCGCCGCTTTGGTGGTGAAGAACGGCTGGAAAATGCGCGGCAGGATATGGGGCGCAATGCCCGCGCCGTCGTCGCGCAGCGTCAATGTGCCGCCCGCGCAGGAAATGCGCAAGGATCCGCCGTTCGGCATCGCCTCGACCGCGTTCAGGGCAAGGTTCAGCACCACCTGCGCCACATGTTCGCGCGCGGCGATGATGGTGGCGGGCTGCAGGTCGAACTGCACCGAGATATCTTTGCCCGCCAGCGTCTGCAGCGCGTCCTGCATGCCGCGCAGCACATCGGCAAGGTCGAGCGGTTCCTCCACCCCTATTTTCTGCTGCGAAAAGGCCAGCAACTGGCGCGTCAGCTGCGCGCCGGCCTGCGTCAGTTTGTGGAGACGCTGCTGCAATTCATGGGGTGTGATCTCGCCGGTTTCCAGCTGGCGCGCGCCTTTCGCCGTTTCGGCCTCGATGGTCGATAGGATGTTGTTCATGTCATGCGCCACGCCGCCCGCAAATGCCGACAGGGCATCAAGTTTCACAGTATGCGGCGCGGGCAGTTTTTTCATAAACGCAATTTATAGTTGTGTGGCGTTTTTTTCAACCCAAAAAGACCAAAAAAAGAAAAGGCCGGTTTCCCGGCCCTCCCCTTGTCCATTATGTCTGTCTGCCAGCGGTTATGCCGCTTTGCAGGCTTTCTTGACGGCGAAACGGCCTTCCGCGATGCGGTCGGCGGCGGTGCCGCAGGAGATGTCTTCCTTGTCCGCCATTTCAAAGATCGAAGTGGCGGTGGCGTCGATTTTCGCGACCATGTCGGCGACAGCCTTGGCATCGAACGGCTTGCCGGTTGCGCGTGCGAGGTGTTCGAAATAGACCGCGATCAGGCCGCCTGCGTTCGCCAGGTAATCCGGTGCGTACAGGATCTCGGCGCGGCGGAGCGCATCGCCATGGCGTGCTTCGGCCAGCTGGTTGTTGGCGGCGCCCGCCACAACCTTCGCCTTGATGCGCGGCAGGGTTTCGTCGTTGATGATGCCGCCCAGCGCGCAGGGCGCGAAGACATCGGCTTCGACGTCGTAAATGCTGTTGAGCGCAACGGGCATCGCGCCGAATTCGCGGCTGGCCATATCCACGCGGTCGGCCGCCATGTCGGTCACGAACAGCTGCGCGCCTGCTTCATGCAAATGGCGGCAGAGGTTGTAGCCGACGTTGCCGAGGCCCTGCACGGCCACTTTGAGGCCCTTCAGGTCGGAGCGGCCCATGCGGAAGCGCACCGCGGCCTTAAGGCCGGTGAAAACGCCAAGCGCGGTCGTGGGGGACGGGTCGCCCGAACCGGCGGTGCCGTGCGAAATACCGACGACGTGTTTCGTCTGGCTGTTGATGTGGCTCATGTCCTCGACCGTCGTGCCGACGTCTTCGGCGACGATGTAGCGGCCGCCCATGTTGTCGACCGCGCGGCCCATGGCGCGCATCATGTCGGCGGTTTTGGTTTTCTTGTCGCCGATGATGACGGATTTGCCGCCGCCGAGGGGCAGGCCGGTGATCGCCGCCTTGTACGTCATGCCGCGCGACAGGCGCAGCACGTCCTTGATCGCCGCTTCGTCGCTCTCATACGCCCACATGCGGCAGCCGCCCAGCGCAGGGCCCAGCGAGGTGTTGTGCACCGATATAATCGCCTTCAATCCCGACTGTGCGTCATGGAAGAAAGAGACTTGTTCGTGCTGGTCGAATTCTTTGTGGTTGAAGACAGACATGGAGCGCTCCCTGCGTGTGTTGGGCGACGGATGCGTTGCCCGTAATTCCGATTCTCACATTCAGGTATTTCCTGTCCACTAAAAGACGATAGGCAAAATACGATAGACGGAAAGTTGCAATGCTGCACTGCGCGTTTGTTTTAAAGTATCAATTGCTGCACTGCGTTTTGGTTTTAAATTTTTGCGCGTTGCAGCACGGATTTTGCTGCGGGAGGGGTTGAGAATGGTTTGCGACTCAGTGACTTAATCAACCAGTAACCCCGGCGAAGGCCGGGGTCCAAGCACTCTCAGTACAATTGGCGGTGACACCTCATAAGCCGCATCCGCCAATAACACGAGCCGATGCTTGGACCCCGGCCTTCGCCGGGGTTACACAGCTTACGTCTTCTTCCGCGACTTAAACGGCCTGTCGTTCGGCGTGGAGACAATCTGCCCGTCGCGCAGGTTTTCCGGCACGAAATCGGGGCCGCCCGCATGGACAGGACGGTCGGGAAATTTGCCGAGGGAGATCAGGCGGTCATACATCACCAGCGCGCCCGCCACGCCCACATTCACGCAGAACTTCATGGGAATCTTGATGACGTGGTCGCAACGTTTCAGCATCACATCCGACACATTACCCTTTTCCGGCCCCAGCACGTAAACAGCGCGCAAGGGGTGGCGGAAACTGGGCAGATCTACTGCGCCCTCGATCAGCTCGACTGCGATCAACGCGGTGTTGGACGGCAGCAGCAGCGAATTCGCATCCTTGAAATCGTAAAACGGGATATGCCCGAACGCGCCCGAGGTATCGCTCGCGCCCATTTCCTGCACATCGACCGAGGTGCCGACGGTAAAAAAGAAACTCGCCCCGAAAGCATGCGACGTCCGCAGCAGGCTGCCCACATTCATGGGCTTCGAAATGCCCTCCGCTCCGATACCGAAATAACCGCGCATGTTTTCCTGCTTATTTTTGTTAGTAAAGAAACATCGTGTAGCCAATTGGCTTGGCTTCCTTTAATTCTTTATTCGTATCATAAATTACACCCAAAGACTCACACTCTGAAGGTTTTGTCCCATAGAGTGGAATGTAAAAACATTTGCTGAAACAACTGCTACTCTCACCGTCAGACAGCTTTGGCATCTCTTTGTAACCGGCGCAATTTTTTGATTTATAGCCCGCGATATACATAGCAGAGTTAACAAAAGGAATTCCAGTTCCCTTCGTAAACATACCTAGGGTTAAAACCCAATAAATCTCTTGAGATATGAATCGGATAATGATTCTCTGTATTGGGGAGTACAGATGACATGAGAAAAAACCAGTTTTGGCTGAATGACGCGCAATGGGAAAAGATCGAGCCGTTTCTGCCGGAC
>JBBRVE010000039.1:0-25030 GCA_038247245.1 Bdellovibrionales bacterium
GCAGCTTAACATTAACCAGAGAGACGAAAACACTACCTTAATTCTTTACCCAATCTGTCCGAAATTATCTGACGACGTACAGTGCAGGGTACGCGGGCTTCTTCTATTTCCGCCGGAAGAAAGCAACAAGCCGGAGCCGGCTATTGGCGGCGGGTACGCACGTTTCACTGCTAAAGCACAGTGCCGATAATATGGCGATCAATACACTGGAAGGATTTGTCTTGCGGAAACTGAATCGTTAAATATGAATGGGGTGAAAATGAGAAAGAAAATATTTTGGATCATTATAGGCGTCATTGTAATTGCCGCAACCTTATGGGGGCCGATTGTGAGTAATGTAGAACAGCCAAAATATACAGTTGCCGAAAAACACGGCAGCATTGAGATACGCGAATATGGGCCTATGATCGTGGCGGAAGTGGAAGTATCGGGTGAGCGTGAAACGGCTATCCAGAAAGGTTTTCGCATGATTGCGGATTATATTTTTGGCAATAATATCTCTGCACAAAAAGTGGCGATGACCGAGCCTGTTATTCAGCAACCTAGTGAAAAAATCGCGATGACCGCACCGGTAACACAGCAGGTAGAGGGCAATCAATGGAAAGTCAGGTTTGTAATGCCAGCCAGCTATACAATGAAGACCTTACCTAAACCGAAAAATGAGGCAGTAAATCTCAAGGAGATAGGAAACGTGCGTTTTGCAGCTATTCGCTTTTCGGGCATGGGCAATGAAGAAAACCTTAAAAAGCGCACCAGAGAATTGGAGCAGTTCCTGAAAGAGCATCAATTAAAAGCAATCTCCAAGCCAACCTATGCATTCTTCAATCCGCCGTGGACGCTGCCTTTCCTGAGGCGTAATGAGGTAATGATTGAGATCGCGGGCAGCAAAAGATAGTCTTCGCCCCGAGCTCACCACCTATAGTTGGCGCTGCGCCAGAACTCACCAAATTTCTAATTCATGCCTGGGGCGACTGGAGCGCGAGCTTTTGGCATGCAACGCAGGATATAATGACCACTACTTGCTTATAAAGGTGACGAAGTGAATGCCATGTACACTGACATAAGCAAAACTGACGCCAAAGAGGTTATTTAGCGCCATAAGGGTTATAACTCCATGGCTTGATTGCTGGCAAGACGTCTGGATCACTAGGGGAGATTACCGTTTTCTTGGCTTCGTTTTCAAAGGCTGGCTTAATCGTGTCAGGCAGCGGCTGGGCTGGTTCAGCTTCTTGGGGCGGGTTAATTGGCTGCACGGGCTGGGGGTTTGGTTTCGCCGCTGGAGGTATCCAGAAGAAATCGACGAGATGATCCCATGTCGAGCGCGCGGCGCGGCCGACAGGGCCCTTGATAGCCGTGATGCCGGGAGTCGCTACTGCGCCCACCGTCAATCCTGCCACGAAGGAGGCGCCCAGTTTGATTAAGCTATGCACATAGGGCGAAGCGACGAGGGTTGCAATCGCATCTGTGACATAGTGTCCCACCGCAGGAATGCCGTGGAATAAAAGGCCGCCCCCGACAATGAAAATCGCAGCCGAGCCTGCTGCCGAAATACCATTCATTACATGTGGTTTGCCCGCCAGCAGCGCCCGTCCCGTATACCGCGCAGCCCGCGCTCCGGTATTGTCACCCGGCCGGGCAGCAAGCCAACCGCCAAGGTCCTCCATCTTGATGATGCCCGCTATCACGGTATACACGCCAAGCGTCGCGCCGATGCTTACCATCCCAAGAGCAAGTGCCTGGGTCGCGACGGGCATGGCCGCCACGGCGGCAAGCGTAACTGCGATAATCTCGCCGGACAAGATCATATCTGTCTTGATCGCTTTTTTAACTTTGCTGCGTCGGTCCTCGGCGACGGTTTCGCCGGTTATTGTGTTTTTCAAGCTTTCGTCCAGTTCTTCCTCATCGCCCTTTTTTCCAAGCTTCTTGAGTTTCTTTACGCCTTCATAGGAAAAATAAACCCCGCCTGCGGCCAGCAGCGGCAGTACCGCCCAAGGCATCAAGAAATTAAGCGCGAGCGCGGCAGGCGCAAGAATTGCCTTGTTGCGCAGCGAACCGCCTGCGACTTCAATAATCACCGAAAGGTTGTGGCGTTTAGGCAGCTGTGCGCCATCATCTTTTTCGGGCGGTTTCGGCATATCCGAGATGGTTGTCGTCTTCTGGGCCGCCACCTTCACCATCGTGGCAATTTCGTCGAGCAATAATATTAGTGCGCCACTGCCAGCCATGGGATGCTTTCTTTCATTCTTTTAATTTTAGGCGCTGCTGCCAAGTGGGATTTCAGTTTCCAGCGAAAAGCAAAGCGGGCAACGCGAGTTGAGTAATAATTACATATACCTCGCCCGGTCAATAATATAACGGCGAAACGTTGCAAAAAATCTGGTTTTCCAATCATAGGCGGTCCTATTGTACCTTCGAAGGCCGCCCGTCGGTATTGCCCAACCGCAGCGCCCTATGCTAGCCATATACATCAGCAAATGAGGGGATGACACCATGATGATCTGGGAAGGGTCAAACGACCGTATAGTTAATTTATGCGTCGAATTCCGCAAAGCCGTCGTGGCCGAGATCTCATCCAAGCCGGAGCTTGGCAAAAAACTCCTGGGCGCTTTCACAACGGAAGAGTTAGCTGAATTTGATCGCTGGTCTCAGGAGGCTATGAAGCAGGCGCAGGACTTGAAACAGCAATCAGAGGCGGGCGGCAAAATCGAACAGCAGGCGCTCGACAAACTTGATAAAATCGTACTGGATATGAGCGAAAAATCCGCGGAATGCGCGTTGCGCGTTTTAGGCAAGGAAGAGTTGCAGACCTTCGTAAAGCAGCAAGACCGCACAGAAGCAATATCCGAGCAGTACAAGACACGCAATTACCCGAACCTGGCCAAAATATTCTCACCGGTTTAGAGCACAGAAAATATTTTATGCACAGCCCATATGCGCATTTCTTGGCGGATGGAATCCGTAGTCAGACGGTAAAGCCTTGTTTTTGAAATCACAGAGAAAGAGTAGTCCTTGCAATCTTACACACTTACTTACACACTTTGACTCAGGTATAAAAACATCGTTATAAATCAATAGGATAATTTGCCATGCTAGTCTCGAAAACCAGAATAGGTGCAAACTTATCGCGAGTTCGAATCTCGCCCTGTCCGCCATAAAAAAAGCCCCCGGTTTTTCGGGGGCTTTTTTTATGGCGGGGGAGTGAAAAGAAATCGAACTCTTTCCGCGAAATCACTCCCTCACCCTTCCGGCCGCAGGCGTTGTTTCATTTTCTCGGCAACATGCGGCGTTACATGTGCGGACAGGCTCTTGCCGCCCAGCTTTGCGAGTTCGCGCGCGATGCTGGAGGAGACAAAGTTGAGGTTCGCGTCGCTGGCGACGAAGAACAGCGGCTGGAATTCCGCGTATTCCTTGCGACCCGCCATGGCGATCGGGTATTCGTTGTCGAAATCGGTGCCGGGGCGCAATCCGCGGATATAGAAGGGTGCGTTCTGCGCCTCCATAAATGCCGCTGTCAGGCCTGAATGTTTTTCGACCGTGATGTCGCAGGTAATGCCTTCCTTGGCAAGGGCTGGCTTGATGTTCGTTTCGATTTCATGACGCAGCATCTCGATGCGCTCGTCATCGGTGAAGACCGGGTTTTTGCCCGCATTGACGGCGACAAGGATGATCAGCCGTGGCACCACGCGCCCCGCCTGCAAGATGATATCGAGGTGACCGAGCGTAACGGGATCGAACGTGCCCGCGTATACGCCGCCTTTTGGTTTCGCGACATCCATGATGCACCCTTTAATTTTCCAGAGATGCCCCGACCATAACCCGCCGTGGCAAGGCCTGTCAAATGCGCGAAAACGGCACAACAAATCAATAGGATAAAATCATATTCGTTTCGAAAACCAATATCAGCGCAGGCCCGTCAAAGATCTGATTTCCTTTGGGCCCACCGCCCATTCAATAACGGCGCAGTTTAAAAAAGGCGCAACGCGGCTGCGAGATTGGTGTAATCGTCTGTCCATGGCATCTGGCTGCCGCTTTCAGGCACGCCCCATTATTTTGCGACGAGCGGGGAAATATCGGTACCCCGATCTATGATCACCAGCCAGGCACTGTCTGCCCGCAATCCGATCTTGTGCGTCTCGCCTGCCTGATGCTGATAGTCATGGCGGAATACGGCTTTTAGACCCGCTTGCTGCGCGTTGCGCGCCAGCACGGGCGCAAGGTTCACATAGCGGTTCGAGATGTTGAAAAGTATAACGCCACCCTTGTTCAGGCGGTCGTAATACCCCTTGATCGCCTCGACGGTCAGCAAATGCGTCGGTATCGCATCGGCAGTGAAGGCATCAAGCGCGATCAGGTCGAATTTCCTGTCCTTGATATTTTCGAGCGCGAGCCTGCCATCGTCCACAATAATTTCCGGCCGGCTGGCGGAGGAGCATTTATCAAGATAGGTGAAATAGGTGTTCGCCGCCTTGATGATGGCGGGGTCGATATCGATGAAAACCGCCCTGCCGTTTTTACGCACATAACAATTCATGCTGCCGACAGCGCGACGAAAGGCACCGCGAGCGCGCTGAACAGCATCGCGAACACATCGAATGGCCCGGGCACGCCGTCTTGCATCGGGGGGATTTCGGCGGGCAGGAAAGCAAAGCCGAGGCAGAGCGCCAGCAGGAACAACGCGCCATGCGTTGACGGTTTCACGGTCGAGAAAAAATGCGCGATAAAATACCCCGCCAGCAGCATGATCTGGAAGAACGCCATCGCCACGATCCAGCCTGCGGGCGAGCCGCCCACGATGGGCAGCAGCATTTTGCCGACCATCGGCTGGATGCTGAACATCAGCGCGGCGGAAAGGAACAATGTTGCGCCGAATACGCAGGCCAGCAGCGCGCCGTCTTTACGTTCCGTCATTTTGCCAGTGCCCCCCGCGTAAATTTAACTCTCTTATTTGGGCCCAAAATCGGAAGGCTTGCAAGGGTGGAGATTGTCCATATCATTGAAACCGCGCTCTATTCCCGTAAAATACCGCGATAATATTAATTTGGACTTATCCAAAATTTTGATTTAAAGGTATTTTATGAAGACACAAGATTTCGATTTCCTGCTGCAAGAGCATGACCTCAGCGTGACGTCGGCGCGCAAGGCTCTTTTGTGGGCAGTTGCCAATTATCCACATTCTGATGCGGATGTGATTTACAAATACGCGCGCAAAAAATCCGGCTCGCTGTCCAAACAGGCTGTCTATGATAATTTGTACCTGCTGACCGAAAAGGGAATCTTGCGCTCCATCCAGCCGATGGGTCATTCCGCGCGGTTTGAATTCGACCACAAGGACAACCACCATCATATCGTCTGCCGTTCGTGCAGCATGGCGATGGATGTGCATTGTAAAACCGGCACCGCGCCGTGCCTTGCGCCGGAGGAAGCCAAGGGCTTTCTGCTGGACGAAGCCGAAATAACGTTCTGGGGCCTGTGCCCCGCCTGCCAAACCAGAAAATCCAGCAAAAAAGGAAGCAAACAATGAGCTCAGGTAAATGCCCCGTCATGCACGGTAACGGCAACAGCCCCGCAACAGCACGCGGTACGCGCAACAACCGCGACTGGTGGCCGAAGCAGCTGGACCTGCGCGTGCTTAACCAGCATGTTCCGCAATCCGACCCGATGGGCAAAAACTTCGATTACGCGAAAGAGTTCAAAAGCCTCGACCTGGACGCGCTCATCAAGGACCTGCATGCGCTGATGACGGATTCGCAAAGCTGGTGGCCGGCCGATTTCGGTCATTACGGCGGCTTGTTCATCCGTCTTGCATGGCACAGCGCCGGCACCTACCGCACGACCGACGGTCGCGGTGGCGCAGGCGGCGGGCAGCAGCGTTTTGCACCGCTGAACAGCTGGCCGGATAACGCGAACCTCGACAAGGCGCGCCGCCTGCTCTGGCCGATCAAGCAGAAATACGGCAAGAAAATCTCGTGGGCGGACCTTTTCGTACTGGTCGGCAACGTCGCTCTGGAATCGATGGGCTTCAAAACATTTGGTTTCGCGGGAGGTCGCGCGGATACATGGGAACCGGAAGAACTTTATTGGGGCCCCGAAGGCACGTGGCTCGGCGACGAGCGTTACAGCGGCGAGCGCGAGTTGCAAAATCCGCTGGGTGCCGTGCAGATGGGCCTGATCTACGTCAACCCCGAAGGCCCGAACGGCAACCCCGATCCGGTTGCCTCCGCACGCGACATCCGCAGCACTTTCGCACGCATGGCGATGAATGACGAAGAAACCGTCGCGCTGATCGCGGGCGGCCATACCTTCGGCAAGACGCATGGCGCGGGCGATCCTTCGCTGCTGGGCCCCGAGCCGGAAGGCGAGGCGCTGGAAACGCAAGGCTTCGGCTGGATCAGCAAACACGGCAAAGGCCACGGTGCCGACGCCATCACGGGCGGCCCCGAAGTGACATGGAGCCAGACGCCCACGAAATGGAGCAACCATTTCTTTGACAACCTTTTCAAGTTCGAATGGGAACTGACCAAGAGCCCCGCCGGTGCGCAACAGTGGAAGGCGAAGAACGCCCCTGCCGACATTCCCGACGCACACGACCCGTCGAAAAAGCATGTGCCGACGATGCTCACCTCCGACCTCGCGCTGCGTTTCGATCCTGCTTACGAAAAAATCTCGCGCCGCTTCCTTGCGAACCCGGACCAGTTTGCCGATGCGTTTGCACGCGCGTGGTTCAAGCTGACGCATCGCGACATGGGCCCGCTTACCCGTTATCTTGGCCCGCTGGTTCCCAAGGAAGCGCTGATCTGGCAGGATGTCATTCCGGCGGTCAACCATCCGCTGGTGAATGATGCGGATGTGACGGCGCTGAAGGCGAAGATCCTCGCCTCCGGCCTTGACGTATCGCAGCTGGTGTCGGTTGCCTGGGCCTCCGCCTCCACGTTCCGCGGTTCCGACAAGCGCGGCGGCGCGAATGGCGCGCGCATCCGCCTTGCGCCCCAAAAAGACTGGGAAGTGAACAACCCGCCGCAGCTTGCCAAAGTGCTCGACAAGCTGGAGGCGATCCGCAAGGAATTCGGCAAGCCCGTCTCGCTTGCCGACATGATCGTTCTGGCGGGCGGCGCGGCGGTCGAAAAAGCGGCCAAGGATGCCGGTGTCACCGTCACTGTGCCCTTTACGCCCGGCCGCATGGACGCGTCGCAGGAACAGACGGATGTCGAATCATTCGCGCCGCTGGAACCCGTGGCCGACGGCTTCCGTAATTACCTGCGGGGCCCGCAGATGATGCTCCCGGAAGAAGCGCTGATCGACCGCGCGCAGCTGCTGACGCTGACGGGGCCGGAGCTGGCCGTGCTGGTGGGCGGGCTGCGTGTGCTGGGTGCGAATGCGGGCGGCGCCAAGCATGGCGTTTTCACCGCAAAACCCGGCGTGCTGACCAACGACTTCTTCGTCAACCTGCTCGACATGAACACGGGCTGGGTGGCGGCGAATGACGGCGCTGTATACGAAGGCCGCGACCGTAAATCGAACGATGTGAAATGGACCGGCACCCGCGCCGACCTCGTCTTCGGTTCCAACGCGCAGCTGCGCGCCATCGCCGAAGTCTATGCGTCGTCGGATGCGAAAGAGGCGTTTGTGAAAGACTTTGTGGCCGCATGGACCAAAGTCATGAACCTTGACCGCTTCGACGTGAAATAAGCTTCACGTCTGTAAACAAAAAACCGTGATCGGGCATCTGCCGGATCACGGTTTTTATTTTATCCGTGTATCAGACGGCTCATATCCGCCACGCGCTGCTGTTAATGCAGGGTTATTCACTGGAAATCGTGGCGTGCTATCTAATTCACAGCATGCGTGCTACAATAGTCTTCTACCCTCCAGTCGAAAACTTCACCCGCGTCCTTGCATATTTGCAGAACGGCCGTCCCCTGTGCAAAAAGCCTCGATTGCGTTCCTTATCCTCAGCCTGCTTTGCGGGGTGATGGGTTTCAGCGGCATTGGCATGCTGACCTTCGCCTTTGCGCGCACGCTGTTCCTTGTGTTCCTGGCGCTATTCACAATCACCGGGTTTATATATGTGCTGAGCGAACGCCAGCCAATGAAATAGCCCCACCCATTCACGCCAAGGAATTATTCATGGAAATGATGACCAAAGAAATATTTTTTGCCCATGCGAATGCAGGACATAGCGCTGGCATTGATCCGGTGGAATTCGATTTCGGCTGCCAAAACACGACCATCCGCCGCCTTTACCAGCCGGTTGCCGATACCAGCCCACTTTTTTCAACGCAATACAACATCACGCTGCGCAACAATGTGAGCGGCATCAGCAAGACGTACCAGTCGCGCGAAAAGGCGCATATTGATTTCCTGAGCGACTGGAACAGCGGATTTTATAAATAGCTATTCCGCGAATTCCGCCACATCGGGGATGCGGGTGAAGGCGATTTTCGTGCCGGTGAAGCTGCGGCTTTGCGTTGCGGTCATGCCGACCAAAACCGTGTCGCGCCCGAATTTCTGGTTGAGCTTGTCCATCGCCTCCGACAGCTTTTCATTTTTCTTCTGCTGTTTGGTAGCAGATGACATGCTGTCGAACAGGTCGGGCTGCACCTGCCCCTTCGGCGTGATGGACGACAGGGTGACGGAAACTTTCTTGATCTTGCGGCCCTTTACCTCCAGTATCAACTCACGCCACATCTCCTCCATCATCTCGAGGAAAGTGAAGCTGTCATCCGCATGTGGCATGCGCGCCTCGAGGCCCAGGCGCGGGCCGTTTTCGATGCGCATGGAAAGCGAGAACACCGCCGCACAATATTCCTTGCGCCGCAACCGTGCCGCGGCCTTGATGGTCAGGCGGCGCGCGATCTTGATCGCCTCGGCAGGCGGGCGCATTTCAGGCGACAGCACATGGCTGTGGCCGATGGAGCTGCTTTTCGTGGCGGTGTCCGGCACGTCATAGCCGCGCAGGTAATACCACATCTTTTCGCCCCACAGGCTGCCCCATACAGCGCGCAGGTGTTTGGGCTGCAGTGTCAGCAGTTTTTTGATGTCGTGTATGCCGGCATTGTTCAGCCGTATTTCCATGTTCGGCCCGATGCCGGACAGGTCGCGCAGCTGTAATTCCTCCAGCCGTCCCGGCAGGTCATGGGCATTCAGGATCGTGAAACCGTCCGGCTTCTTCATATCGGTTGCGATCTTGGCGAGGTATTTGTTGGGCGCAACGCCGATCGAGCAGCGCACATATGCACCGATGTTTTTGGCGATGCCCGCCTTGATCGCCGCCGCGATTTCGCTGACGCGCTCGACCGACCTTTCGTTCTTCATCAGCTCGCAGGCCATCTCGTCGATGGAGCAAACCTTCGCAACGGGCATATGGCGGTCGATTTCGTCGATGATGCTTTCATGAAATTCGACGTATTTCTGGTGATTACCCAGCACGCAGATCAGCCCGGGGCACATTTTGCGTGCTTCATGCACGGGGGTGCCGGTTTTGACGCCGAAGGCCTTTGCTTCGTAACTGGCTGCAATCGCGCTCGTGTATTCGGTTTCGACAGGAATGACCGCGACCGGCTTGCCGCGCAAGGCAGGGTTAAGCTGCTGCTCAACGCTCGCGAAGTAGCTGTTGAAATCGACATAGAGCCAGCGGAGCTGTGTGGGCGGTGCGAATTCGGCCATGTTCTCATTTTGTTCCGAATCTGCCCGCAGAGTCAAGCAAAGCAAAACCGCCACCCGCGATTATTCGCAGGGCGGCGGTTTTGTTGATATACGACCGCTTATTCGACGCCGGGAGCCGGGGTCGGTTGCGGAGGCATGTTGCCGTCAAAGGAAGGCGCATCCGGCGCAGTTGCCGGAGCGACTTCGCCAGCAGCAGGCGAGATGTCATTGAGGCTGCTGACATCTATGCGGTTGATGTAGCCAACGCCCAGGATCAGTGCAATCGCCACAACACCGGCAATCGCCCAGTTGCGGCCTGAATTGCTTTCAACCGGTTTGGCGTAGTTGGGGGTCGTCTGATTGATGTCGTTTCTGTCTTCCATGATATCACCTGTTTTGTTGTTTTACTTTTTATAGCCTATAAGCAAACGGTTCGTTATCCAAAAAAGTTCTTTAAAAAAAAGCCCCGGAAGCCGCAAGGCGTTCCGGGGTTTTTTCGTTGAAAAATCAACGCGAAAATTACTTCGCGAATTCTTCTGCGGTCACTTTGCCGTCTTTGTCGGCGTCAGCAGCTTCGAAGGTTTTGCCTTCCAGCTTGGCTGCGTCGAATTCTTCTTTCGACAGGGAAGCGTCAGCGTTGGTGTCGAGTTTCGCGAAATCAGCAGCGGGAGCAGCAGCAGCTTCGGTGGTGGCAGCAGCTTCAGCAGCCGGTGCAGCAGCATCGGTGGCAGCTTCTTCAGCGAAAGCGGGAGCCGCGAATGCGAGGACAGCAGCAACGAGGAGAGCGTATTTCATGGTTCTATTACTCCGTAAGGGTTCTTTTTTTGGTGACAAACCTAATGGACTTAGGCCTCACTACCATAATATGCTGGCTGTGCCAGAATGCAAGGAATTTGTAAGGAAACTGTAAGGATTACGTAAGGCAAATGTCAGAAAACTTTATAAACCACGAGAAAATACAACGATTTGAATTAGATACAGGTACGGCTGTCGCCTTCGCCAATTACCGGCTGGAGAGCCAAACCCTGTTCATCGACTATGTCGAAGCCCCGCCCGTTCTGCGCGGCACGGGCGCGGCAGGCCGACTCATGCAGCACATCGCCGACCTCGCCCAAACCAAAGGGTACAAGATGGTCCCGATCTGCGGTTACGCCGCCGCATGGATCAGCCGGAACGTGAAATGACCTTTGATATCGGCAGCATCAGGATCGACGATCCCGTGTTCCTCGCCCCCATGACAGGGGTGACGGACTTGCCGTTCCGCAGGCTGGTCAAGAAATACGGGGCAGGCCTCGTGTTCTCCGAAATGATCGCCAGCCGCTGCATGATCGAGGAATATCGCGGATCACCCAAAACCTCGCCCGATTACGGCGATGAAAAGCCCATTGCCGTACAGCTTGCCGGCTGCGAGCCGGATATCATGGCGGAGGCCGCGCGCATCAATGCCGGCCGCGGCGCCGCCATCATCGACATCAATTTCGGCTGCCCCGTGAAGAAGGTCGTCAACAAACTGGCGGGATCGGCGCTGATGCGTGAAGAACCGCTGGCGGCCGATATCATGGCGGCGACGGTTGCGGCGGTCGATGTGCCGGTCACCGTCAAAATGCGCCTCGGCTGGGATGAACACAGCATCAACGCGCCAAAACTTGCCAAGATCGCCGAAGACGTCGGCATTAAAATGATCACCGTCCATGGCCGCACGCGCAACCAGATGTACAAAGGCACGGCAGATTGGGAAGCGATACAGGCCGTAAAGGACGCAGTAAAAATTCCCGTCGTTGTGAACGGCGATGTCTGCAGCCCGCAGGATGCGGAGCGCGCCATGCGCATGTCGGGTGCCGATGGCGTGATGATCGGGCGCGGCGCATATGGCAAGCCCTGGGTCGTGCGCGACACGATGAGTTTTTTCCGCCATGGCCTCATTGCGCCATCGCCCACCCCTGCCGAACTGGCACAGGCCATCGCGGAACATTATGACGCGATGCTGACGCATTACGGCAGCTATAACGGCGTGCAAATCGCGCGCAAGCACCTGACATGGTATTGCAAGGAACTGCCGGGCGCGTTCGAACTGCGCGCCGAAGTGAACCGGATGGACAACCCCGACGATGTCAAAAACCGCCTCGCGATTTATTTCCGCGCGCTTGAAGAGGGCTCATTACATGCGAATGTTACCGCTGGCACTTCTGTGCCTGATACCGCTGACAGCGCAGGCTGCGCCGTTTGATGAAGCCCGCCTGATTGCGGCGGGCGAGGCGCAGACCGCCTATACAAAATCCTATGACGGCGCGTACCGCAATATCCCCTATCCCAATGGCGATGTGCCGAAGGAAACGGGCGTCTGCACCGATGTCGTCATCCGCGCCTATCGAAAACTCGGGGTCGATTTGCAGCAGCTGGTGCATGAGGACATGAAGAAAAACTTCAGCCTTTATCCGAAACAATGGGGATTGAAAAAGACCGACACCAACATCGACCATCGCCGCGTGCCGAATTTGCAAACCTTCTTCACGCGCAAAGGCAAAAGCCTGCCAGTGACGGATAGCGGTGCGGATTACAAACCGGGCGATATCGTGACATGGGATTTAAGTTATCCCAAACGTCCCCTGCCCCATATCGGCATCGTGACGGATAAAAAATCGGAAGACGGGAAGCGCCACTATGTCGTCCACAATATTGGACGCGGTGCGGAGGTTGAGGATACGCTGTTCGAATACCACATCACCGGCCATTACCGCTACGAACCCGAAATTCAGGTGCCGTAACGGCGCGGCGGCTGGAACGCGGCGGGCGTGGGATTATCCGACAATGTCGGGCGCGCCTCGAACGGCGGGGCGAGCGGCGGGTTTTTCATGGTGGCGCGGCTGTGGTGCAACCCGCGTTCGGCCTCGGAAACTGTTTCATCCATCGTCTCGACGGCCTTGACCGGATATTTGCCGATGGAGGTTTCGCCGGACAGCATGACGCCGGATGCGCCCTGCAGCACGGCCAGGTTCACGTCGCTTACCTCCGCACGCGTCGGGCGCGGGTTTTCGCGCATACTTTCAAACATCTGGGTTGCGACGACGACAGGCTTGCCCTGCCGGATCGCCTCTTCGATTAGCGCGGCCTGCGCTCCCGGCACTTGCGTCAGCGGAATTTCAACGCCAAGATCGCCGCGTGCGACCATGATGGCATCGACCACCGCGATAATTTCTTTCATGTTAGTGACGGCAGCAGGCTTTTCCATTTTGGCGATCAGCTTCGCGCGTCCGTTGATCAGTTTTTTGGCTTCGCGAATATCATCCGCCGTTTGCACGAAACTTTGCGCAATCCAGTCCACGCCGTGTGACAGCGCGAATTCAAGGTCGGATTTGTCTTTCGCCGTCAATGCCTCGACGGGGCGCGCCAGATCGGGAACGTTGACGCCCTTCTTGCCCGACAGTTCCAGCCCGTAAACGACTTCGGCAATCACGAAGCCATCGCCCCTGGCCGCAATCGTCATGCCGACATTGCCGTCATCCATCAGGAATTTCGCTCCGGGTTCCAATGCCGCCAGAATGTCGGGATGCGGAAAGGATACGCGTGTTTCGTCGCCGGGGGTGGGGTCGAGGTCAAAGCGGATTTTCTGGCCGGGGGTCAGCGCGACTTTCATGTTGTCCTTGAAAGAACCGATGCGCAGTTTCGGCCCCTGCATGTCGGCCAGAATGCCGATGGGTGCGCCGATGTCTTTTTCCAGCTGCCGGATCAGCGCGATGCTTTTCGCGTGTTCTTCCTGCGTGCCGTGGCTAAAATTGAGCCGGAACGTATCCGCCCCGGCTTCATATATCGCTTTCAGTGTTTCATATGTGCTGGTGGCGGGCCCCAATGTTGCGATGATCTGGGTTGCGTTGTTGCGGGCCTGCACCTTGGCTTTCGCCTTCTCGAATTCTGCTTTCATCGACACCTTTTTGAATGACTGTACCCCAAATCTATCTTGAATCCACCAGGCGGTCAAACGGGCATGAACAAGCGGATGGATTCATTCAGATAAAGTCCAGCGCGCAGAGATGCGCGTAAAACGAATTTTTGATCCGCACGTTTTCATCCGGATACAGGCGCTGCAATTCGGCATAAACCCACAGCAATGTGCGGTGGATGGACTGCACGGCTTCCGACTGCGCATCGAACCGCAACCCACGGCGCAGCCCACTGATATATTCACGCTCCATGGCAATGGCGTTACGCAGTTGCTGGTGCAGGGTCCTCAGTTTTTCGGGCGGCGCCAGCGCATCGTAACGCGCAAGGATGATACTGTAATTATCTGACGTTTTTTCATGCAGGCGCAGCGCGCGCTGTGTGCCCACACGCTCGACCACGGCAATATCGGTCACGGCAAAAAGTTCGGCAAGATAGCGTTTTTCCGCCTCTACCATATCCGCATCGGCCATGTCGAACGTGACCTGTTTTACATTCGTATCGGCATAGGCGGCAGCGACATCCATTTCCTGCCGTAATTCATCTCCCGCATAGGTGGCGGTGGATAACAGGCAGAAGAGCGCGATAAACAGGGCTTTCATGGATACCTCCGGCTCCTATCCTATCCAAACTATCCGGTTGACGGAAGCGGCCACGCCGCTAGACTTGCGCCATCCAGCACAAGGAGACTTACATGGCCGATGTCACGATAAACCTGCATAACAAGGATGTGAAAGTTTCCGTGCCCGATAGCGGCGACTTGAAAGAGAATTTTAACGAGGCCTCTGCCTTCGTGCGCAGTCTCGCCATGAACATGCAAATCCGCGATGTCGAAGCCGGCATAACCCCACCCCGCGCGACCCATGAAGTCGTGAAGGAAAACGGCGAGTGGCGCCTGAAACGCTTTCGCTTTTCCTGATTTTTCTTAAATTTTTCAATGCGCCAACCGACCGTATTTGAACGAGCGCTCGGTTTGACATATTATTGGCGGCGTGATACAAACAATCCCATAATAATAAAAAACACCCCATTCAAACGGATTTAGAGGATCACAGAAAATGACGTCACTCCACCCCGATACCTTCAACGAAAAAGCGGCCAAGCCCGCACAGCTTGATGCGCCCGCATATCAGGCCATTCTTGAAAAACTGCTCAGCGATGGCACAGGCTGGGGCAAGAACAAGCAGGTCGGCGCGTACTTCCTGGAAAAGCTCGAATTCGAAACCATGACCAGCTCCGGCAAAACCGAGACGCGCAACAGCGTTGATTTTGAAAAGAAAATGTACGTTGTCATGGATACCGACCAGTATCCCAGCGAATACCTGCGCAACCTTGTCATTCAGGACATCACGAAAAAATGGGGCGGCAAGCTGATCAAGGAACGTGATTTAAGCGAGCCTGAATTCAGCGGCTCCGGCCTCTGGCTTCTCAAAAAAGGCAATTTCGAGGGCGATTACCAGCCGACAGCCGACAAGAAAAACACGTTCGAACCGAACCCCGCCGCATACCGCGTCACACTGACGGTGGATAAAGCCGTCAACCTGCCCGTGCAATGGACAGGCGGTTTCGTCGTCGAAGCGGGCGGCGACCTTGCCATCCGCCAGAAAGACGTCCCTGCCCTTGCAGCCGCGCTGCAATCCATCCGCAAGGGTGAAACCACCGCCGAAGAAGCCCTCTTCACGACCGATGCAAAATCGGGCGAGAAGATTGCCAAGTTCGACATCTACGGCATGGAGCCGAAATTCCGCGAAGCCAACTACGCACCCGTGCCGCTCTATGCGGAAACGGAAGCGGCGATGGGCGCTTTCAAAAAAGCCCCTGTTGCCAAGCCTTCGGCCAAATCCGGCCCGACGAACGCTTAATAGGATAATAAGCATTTGAAAATGCGGGAGATTAACGTCTCCCGCATTTTCTATTCTTAATTGACATAATTATGCAAATCAGTTAGAATTTTTCAACAATATTGAACGCCGTGGGGAAGATGGCAGGAAACGCCGCCAAAGCATTTCAGGAAAAAGCAGCACCGCCGCCCGTGATGGCAGCGGGCGAATACATGGCTGCGCTTGAAAAACTGCTGGCGGAGGGCAAAGGATTTGGCAAGACCGAGCCTGTCGCCGCGTATCTCTTGCGCGACCTGATGCTGATGGATGAATCCAGCAACGTGCAGGACGTAAAAATCCAGCAGCTGTATATCGTGATGGACATCAAGCAATGGCCGAACGAATACGGACGCTCGCTGGTCATGCAGGATATCGCGGTGCAATACGCGAAACGCGTCGTCGGCGAAAATCATATCAATGACGCAGATTTCAAGGGCCCCGGTTTGTGGACGGCGAAAAAGTCCGCAGTCGAGGGCGATTATGCGCGACGCGCAGACAAGAACGAATATGGCCGCGCGAACAATGTGTGGGACCCGAACCCGCAAGCGTTCCGCCTTGCCCTGACATTCAACAAGGCCGCCACGATACCGACGCAATGGGGCACATGGACGATCGAGGCGGGCGGCGCACTGGCGGTGCGCGAAAAAGATATCCCCGAACTTGCGGCGGCGCTGCAATCAGTGCGCGACGGCAAGGCGACCGCGGAAACCGCCCTCTATACAATCGACAAGGACGGCAAGGCAGTTGCGAAATTCGACGTCTACGGCATGGCTCCCCAATTTCTGGAAGAGAATTACAAGACGGTGAACTTAACCGAAGCCACGCACAAAATCATGCATGGCTTCAAGCCACCCAAACGCTGATTTCTAAAATCCGCTTTCGCGCATCACCAGCGACATAAAACGCTGGACAATCACGCTTGCGTAACTGACGGGAGCTGCATCCAGCACGACTGTGCCGGGCGTGGTATAGGCGGGCAGTGGCATGTCGCCTTGCAGGCTGAACTGCGCCGCGTAAATCGGGTGGCGCGCCAGAGGCCGGATCGTGCCCGATTCACGCGACCGCTCGGCCGGCAGCGCGCCGCCGAAAACAGACGACAGCTCAGGCCAGAAAATATCCGTCGTATCTGTATCCTCGATCCGCTTCAATTGCACGGGATAGCGCGTAAACGGCGACAGGTCGGAATAAAACCAACCCTTGGCATCTTTTTCCAGCCGACCTGAATCCTGTTCGGAGACATAACCCGACAGGATAAGCTTTTCAGGCCCGATGATGACCCCCAGTTGGGTGCCGGGATGCAGCCAGATACCTTCATGCAGGTAATTATCAAGGTCGCGCAGCTTGCCATCAAACGGCGCGGTCACGGTCAGGCGCGCTTTCTGCGTTTCATGCCCCTCCAGCTCCTTGCGCGCATTTTCGATGTCTGATTCCAGCGTGGGCCGGCTGCGCACCAATTCAGCAGAAGCCTGTTCGCGGTCGCGGATGCTGATGAGCGCCGCCAGTTTCAACCTTGCCTTGGCGATATCGTTATCAAGCCCGGGCGACATCAGCTGAAACAGCACATCACCTTTCTTTACCTGACTGCCTTCAAAGGCCATGATGTGCTCGACCCTTGCCGCCGTGGGGGGATAGATACGGACGTAGTTCGATGCATGCAGCACCGCCGGCGCCTCGACCGTCGATTGCGCGGGCATAAAGCAGAGAACCAGCACAACACATGCCATCCCCAGCAGGATGCGGCCACGGACGGATGACAAAATCAGCTTGCCATTGCGCAGCCACACATACACCTCGCGCCAGATAGGCAGCGCAAGAAAGAACAGGATTTCGACAATGAACAGGATCAGGCCAAGCGGCTTAAAGAACAGGAAATAGACGAGGAAGGCGATGCCAAGGAACAGGAAGAAGCGGTAAACCATGGTCGCGAAGCCAAAAATGACCAGCAGATTGCGGCGTTCCTGCGCCAGAAGTTCGGGGGGGCCTTCATCCCAGCCCCAAAGCCAGCTGCGCAGTTTCCATTTCGAAAAGGCGAAAGAGCGCTCCTGAAGGTTATCGATGCCGACGATATCGGAGAAAAGGTAATAACCGTCAAAGCGCATTAAAGGGTTGAGGTTGACGAGCAAGGATGCCGCCAGCGACACGATCGCCACCATAAAGCAGATGCTTTGCGGAACCCCCGGCGGCAGCATGTGCCAGAGCAGCAGCGCAACAGAAGCAATTGTCATTTCCGCCATCACGCCCGCCATGGAAATGAATATGCGGTCCCGCCTGTCCATCATTTTCCATGAATTCGTCGTTTCGGCGTACAGCACCGGATACATCACCATCAGTGCGATGCCGATTGTGTGCACAGGCACGCCGTATTTCGTCGCCATATACGCATGACCCATTTCATGCGCTATCTTGACGAAGATTGTTGCCACCAGAAGGTAGAATACGCCTTCAAGGTTGAAATAGCTCATGAAGGTATGTGCAACTTCATCCCAGCGCTGCATGCTCAGCATCATGCCATAACCCAGCAGCAGCAGGACCGAGGTAAAAAAACCGCGCGTGAACATAAAACTCACGTAAGGATATGTGCGCTTCAGGAAGCGCTGCGGTTTGAACAGCGGAATGGCAATATAAAGATACCCGTGCATCGCCTTCTGCCACCACGAATGCTCGCGCTTGGCGCGTTCTTTCTCCAGATATTCCAGCATTGCGACGTTGTCGGCGTGTACGATCTTGTGCATCAGCAGGAAATTGACCAGAACCTGAATGTCTATTTCCTCCGGCTCCAGCGTCGTTTCCTGCCGGACAAGCGCAATCAGTTCATTCGCCGTTTGACACCGCTTGAAGCGAGACAGGCATTCGAATTCCAGCCAGCCGATTTTGTAATATTTATTGGCAGCGGGATCGTAAAGCGTCCAGGTCGGCGCGCCTTCTTCCGGCGGGGCGGGATTTAGCTGCAGATCCTGTCGCAGTCGTGGCAGGTAAAGCTCTTGCGACAGTTCCATCATGGCATCACACGCCCAGTTTGCGGCGCAGCGCGATCAGCGGGCGGCGTACGACGTTGAACAGCATGAACGACGTTTCGCCATAGACCTTGGCCGTGCCGGTCCAGCCGACGCGCGGCATATTTTCCTTGTCGGTAAACTGTGCGCGGATGCGGTAACTCATCATGCCATCGCTATCGGGGCCGGGCTGGTAGGCTATTGTTTCAATCTGCGCCGCGCGAGAGCTGAGCGGACTGACATTCAGGAAAAAGCTGGCGGGAATTTCGGTGTTGACGTCGATCATCGCATCGACGGGCACCCGGATCAGCAATTCGGTGTCGCGCGGCTTTGTCAGCAGCATCACCTGTTCGCCGGTGCGCGCCGGACGGCCGCTGAGTGTCTTGGCGTCGGGAAAAATGACCACACCGTCTTCATCGGCCTTGATTTCAGCGCGGGATAGCATGTCGGCCGCAAAACTCGCCTCGGATTCTTTCGCCGCGATCTGCGCGCGCAGCACATTAATCTCGTTACGTTTTTTTGGATCGCCCAGGGCCTCGCGCTCGGTATCCAGTTCACGCTGGGCCAGCTCTAGCTGGTTTTTAAGAACTGTGCTGTCCATCACCAGCAGCGTATCGCCTTTTTTGACCGCCTGGTTCGGCTCCACTGCGGCTTTTTCGATGATGCCGTCAAAAGGAACTGTCACGACAAGCGGCGAGCGCGCCACGACTTCCGCAGGGGCTGTTGCCGTCATCCGCACGGGAATGAACATCGCCAGCGCCACCAGCACCAGAGCAATCGTTGCACCCGATTTGGTCGGGCGTAGCAACGATTTCATCAGCGACTTGCCGCCACCGCCCAGCTGGCTGACAGCATGGGCGAAACCATCGCCAAGATCTTCAAGGAAGGCGATATCGGCATCCTGAAATGCTTCGTCGCGGTCGAGCCATAACCCGCAGGCGGTCTTGCCGCTCGCGCCCTTCATGGTGACCAGCAACGCATGGGAAGATGCCCATTCCTGCCAGTCGGCGCGGTCGCGTTCCGGCGCATCGACAGCGGATATTTTGCGGCAGCGCGCATCGCCCTCGGCCTGCGGCTGGTCGCCGATTTTCAGCCATGTGGCGTCATCCTGATCGCGCAACTGGTGGGCGATGACACGCCCCAGCCATTGTGCATAGGGGCCGCCTTCGTCAAGCTGCACGAGGCCGGATGCGACCTCCATCGTGACGCTGGTGCCATCCCAGCGCCAGAACACACCGTGGCGATAAGGCACAAGGTTGAAGGTCTGGTTGACCATCATGAAGCCCAGCTCGGCCAGGGTCTTTTTATGCCGCGCGTTTTTGTGGAGTGTCAGGAGCGTCAGGAGCCGCTGCATGCGCGGGTCCATATCCGCCGGCCGCTGGGGCGCGCCGGTCATGGCTTGCCGTTATTTTCGGGGCTGTCGACCATCAGGCCGAGGAAGCCGAAGCCCGGTTTTTTGAAAACCGTTTCAGGCGCGAACGCCGCGCGACCGCTCATGCCGGGCAGCAGCACTTCGGAATAGCTGTCCAAATCCGCATCAACCTGCAGCGACTGGCTGACCGGGTCAACTTCGCCATGGATGCGTGAAATTTTAGCCAGGTAACGGCGGTCGTTTTCGGCCACATACACTTCGACCGGCGTGCCGACGTTCAGCCAGCGCAGCCAGATGGAGGGGATCAGGAACTGCGCCTGCAGCGGCTCGCGTGACGCGATTTCCATCAGTACGCGGCCCGTCTGCACAAATTCATACTGGCTGGCGGTTTTTTTGACGACGCGGCCGGCAAAGGGGGCGGTGATCTTGCACAGCGAAATGCGATTGCGCAGCTGTTCGATCTGCGCTACCGCCTGCGCGTTGTTTTCAAGCGCGGTCACGACTTCAATCTTCGACACAACATCAAGCGCTTTTAGCTGGTTATAGGCATCCAGCTGGGTTTTCGACAGGCGCTGGCGGGCCTGCACTTCGCGCAGGCGCGCAGCTTCACCGGCGCAATCGAATTCGGCGATGACGTCGCCCTTTTCAAACATGTCGCCGTCGCGCAGCGGCATGTTGGTGATGCGGGCGTCCAGCGTGCTGGAAATAACCGCGATATTGCGCGCGACCAGCACGGCCTGAACCTGATGGTCGCCGGATTGGCTGGTCGATGATGACGATGTGCCCTGAATGAAATCGGGCGGCTGTTGTTGCGGATCTTGCTGCTGCGCCGCTTTTTCCTGCCCCATACGGTCGGCTTCGCCAACGCCGGATGCAGGCTCGATCGAATTCAGGTCAAGCGCGCGGGCAAGGTCGATGGCCGGGAATGCGCCGCCGAAGGCGGTCTGGTTGAAAGGCGCACGGGCAAGGCTGACGAACAGCGAGCCCGCGATGACGGTCGTGAAAACGGCGGCGGTCAGCACGCGTCGCAAGCCGGCACCGCGCGGCTTGTTGCGCGCGGTATTGGTCGGGAAATATGTTTCGACCCAGTCCGTCAAGCTTTTATGACCCCTTCCCTGTCATGATATCATCTTCCAGTGCCTGCAGGTTGCGGCGCACGGCCGATGAAATTTCCGGCAACGCGACACCGTCGCCATCACCGCTCCAGATATCGATGCCCAGCGATGAAACCAGCTGCCCATAGGCCTCTTGCGCATCGCCGAATGCCACCATACGGTTCGCACCGGAAAGTGCGGCATCAATTTCGGCCACCACGCGTTGCGGCGATCCCATCATGCCTGTCTTGGCAAAACCTGATGCGCGACGTGCCAGTTGGCGGGTGTTTTCATCGATCTCTGTCGCACCCGCATAGAATTCCTTGAGGTAATCAAAGCGCAGGCGCGCCAGAGTCACCTGCGTCATCACGGCAGCAACCAGCGCCTGACGGCGTTTTTCGGTCAGTGCCTGATCCGCCTTCGCACGTTGATAACGGGCGGGCAGCGTCAGCAGCTTGGTGATGCTTTGCGTCAGGCTGAACGTCCAGTCAACCCAGTCGTTTTCGGCCAGAAAGCTGTTGGCGTCATGCTTCGCACCCAGAATGGCGGAGGCTCCGGGAAAGGTGGAGAAAATTTCCAGCTTCACGTTGCGCGCTGAAATCGACTTGTTCAGGAACTGTTCGTGCATTTCCGGGCGGTGAAGCAGGGCAATCGAATGCAGCGCATCGTCGTCGCGGCTGAGACGCGGCAGCGAGCGGCCTTCCAGCCAATCCTTGTCGCTGATATCGAGGCGCAGGGGCGATCCGGGCGGCAGCGCGATCAGCGCGCGTAAGCCCGCTTCGGCCAGTAACAGGCGATCCTGCAACTGCATCAGCGCAGCGCGTTTATCGAGTATCTGGCCCTTCAGCGTTTTTGCGTCACCGAAGGGAATGATTCCCTCCTTGACAGCGGTATCCAGTTTCTTGGTTTCGGCATTTGCGGCCGCCACCAGTTGCTTGATCTGCGGCTGCACGCGCTGCGCGGCGGCGGCGCGCCAATAAGCGGAGTAAACGGCGGTCACGACGTCTTCGAACACTTTGCGTCGGCGTTCCATGGAAACTTTTTCGCGGTCCGAAGCGCCGCGTGCGCGGGCAATCGCAAGCCCGGCGTCCAGCAGGTTCCAGTTCGCATCGAGGCTGGCAGTGTTGCGATATTGGTCGGTCGAGATTGAAGGTTCCAGAGACTGCACGCCCGTTTGCAGCGAACGCGAAGATGAGCCGCCCAGATTGTTGCGTCCGATACGGCTCGCCGTCAACGATGCGGTGGGCAGCGCGTCATAGCCCGACAGCGCGGACTCCTTGCGTGCGACGTAGGATTCATTCTGCGCGACTTTTGCGTCGAGGTTATATTTGATGCCGCGCGCGATCGCCATTTCAAGCGTCAGCACTTCACCCTTCGCATCGTCCGGATACGCCGTGCGCATGTCTTCCGCGATCGTGCGGCGCATTTGCGACGGATCAAGGGCAGCCTGATTACTGCCGCATGCCGACAGGAGCGCAATAAGCGGCAATGCGTAAACTACGCAGTTGGTGCGATTATACATTTTCTAAAATATTCTTCTATGAACAAGAAGAACTCTCCCCAATTTTCCCCACCTGAATCCTAACCTAAATTTTTGTTTCATAACAATATTATTTAACAAAGAATTAATGGACTTTTCCATAGAGAGTCACAAAGCATGAATAATGATTCAGTATGGAAATTTGCGGATTGATTTCGGAATCCCCGCCGCTAAACTGCCGCTTATATCATAAAGGACTTTAAAAATGAGCAGCCCCGCGAAAGAGCGCCCGCAAGATGCGCCGGCGCAAAACCGCCTGACCATTCCGGCCGACTGGTATCACGCGCCCGAAATTTACGAAGCAGAGCGGCAGAAACTTTTCTTCCGCGAATGGCAGCTGTTCTGCCACGAAGCATTGGTTGAAAAACCCGGGCAATATGTTGCCTACACGCTGGCGGGTCGTCCGTTGCTGGTGCTGCGCGGTAAAGATGGCCAGTTGAAAGCGTTCCACAACGTCTGCCGCCACCGCGCATCGATGGTATTGAAAGAAGGTGTCGGCACGACTCAGGTGCTGCGCTGCATGTATCACGGCTGGGTTTACGATACAGACGGCAAACTGGCGAAGGCGCCGGGATTTGGCGGCGATGAAAAAGACCTGTGCGAACGCACGCAGCTATTCAATATCCATGTGCGCAGCGTTTCAGGCCTTGTCTTTATCTGCATGGCAGAAACCCCGCCGCCGTTTGAAAAGGCGCTGGGAGGATTGGTCGAGGCGCTGCAGGGATCGGGCATCGAGGGCTTCAAGTTTTTCTCGACCGCCGCGCACCCGATGAAGTGCAACTGGAAAACCTATATCGAGAACTACATGGAGGGATACCACATACCCGTCATCCATCCCGAATTGAACAAGGATGTCGATTTCAACACGTACAAGGTCGTGATCGGCGACCGCATCGCCCGCCACGAAACAGGCATTAGGCCCGAGCGCGCGGATGTGGCGCAGAACAGCGGGCTCTGGGTCTGGCTTTGGCCCAATGTCGCGATCAACATTTACAAGAACGGCATGAACCTTGAAATCGTCATGCCGACCGGGCCGGAAACGACGGAGCTGCGGTACTGTTACCTTTTCCGCGATGTATCGGATGACGCGCGCGAAGAAAACCAGCGCGCCATCGACCTCAGCTTCCTTGTCACACAGGAAGATGTGGATATCGTCGAGATTGTGCAGAAGAACCTGTCGGCAGGCGTGTATCACGAAGGCGAACTGTCGCCGCGCCATGAAAACGGCGTCGTCTATTTCCACGATCTTGTGCGCGCCGTTCACGCCTAATGGCAGAATCGGCGTAATGCTCAAAACTGTAATAAAGGTGATTTTTTGCGGTGCAATAATACCTTAATTTATTAATTTATCCTTTAATATCATATACTTAATATACTTTACAAAATACAGACTTTTTGGTAATCTGGACAGGTCGTCAACAACCACGAGGCCTATCTTGAGCTCTCCGTCCGCGGAGCCCACACTTCCGTCGCAGCCCAGCACAGGCAAGCGCATCGCATCATTCTTCACGGCGGCAGGCAAGCGTTTGCTGAATGTCACAGAAGACGCCGTCCACAACATCCGTAATGGCTACGACAATTTTCACGTCACAATCGCCGAAGGCAATTACCGTATCAAGCCAAAATCCCTGTGGACGCTGATCACAGGCCAGGGCAGCAAGCCGGAAATCGACATCGCCGCCACAAAATTCGGCGGCGCGATGATGGATACCGGCCGGTCATTCGGCAAGCGCATGATGTGGGCATCGGCAATCGCTCTTGTATCCATGCAGGCGATGGTCTGGGTGGCGGCCGGCATCGCGCTTGCGGGCGCAGGCCTGTTCGTCCTTGAATTCATGCAGTCGCGCCGCGCAGGTCGCGAAGTGATCCGCGAAGTGAATTTCGCCGGCCAGCATATCGAAGGCACGCGCGCCGACCTGTATCACCTGCACAACGCGCAGGAAAAAATCATGAATCTTGGCGGCACCTTTGCGCAGGCATCGATGGAATCAACGTCGGAAACGATCGAGCGCGTGATAGACAGCGTCGCCGAGCATGCCAAGCGCGTGAAAGTGGTCGATAGCGGAAGGTACGGCGCGGGCTGCGAAGCCTATGAATTTTCCGAGCCCGGCATCAAGCTGGTAAAGGATCGTCCTGCGACCCCCATTGTGTTCCAGTCCGCAACGACACATGCGCTGGCGGATATGAGTGTCAAAAACACGTTTGATGCCGCCGCAGCCTATAGCCCCGAAGAAGTCGCCAGACGCTTCCTTGCGTTGGAAGAAGCCCTGCCGCCGGAAGCGATGTCGAAGGTGAACGAGGCACGTACGCAAAAGAAACCTGCCGCACGCGCCGCATAACGCTTTGGATTGCGATGCGTAACCCCGTTTTTAATCCTTTCATGACGTGATGCCTTCATCCGTATGGTCTTCCCCCATTTGTCGGACCAGATTCAGAGAGAAAATCCGGTCTTCATGGTCTTCCCCCATTTGTCGGACCAGATTCAGAGAGAAAATCCGGTCTTCATGGGCTGCCCTGGCTAGCCAGGGCAGCAAATTCTGCGGGCGTTTTGTTGCCGATCGCGGAATGAGGAC
>JBBRVE010000040.1:0-24769 GCA_038247245.1 Bdellovibrionales bacterium
GACTTTGTTGTGCCATCGTCGTATCTCCTGAAACGTTAAAATCCTGAGCAGCACAATACCGCAAACGCCCGTTCATTTACAGGGGAAGCGGCGGTTCTGAAAACAGTATTCTGAAAATTACCCGTGCTTGCGGATGACGTCGAGGAATATCTGGCCGTAGCGGTCCATCTTGCGCTCGCCCATGCCGCTGATTTCCATCAGCGCGCTGCGGGAGGTCGGCTTGAACACCGCCATTTCGCGCAAGGTCTTGTCGTGGAAAATGACATAGGGCGGCACGTTCTGTTCCTTGGCGAGCGCCATGCGGGCCTCGCGCAGGGCATCGAACAGCGGCTGGTTCATTTCCTGGCCGTAGAAATCTTCGGCCTCTTTCTTCATCAGCGCCTTGCGCGCATCCTTGCGAGCTTCCTGCTTGCGCAGCTTGACGGGCGTTTTTTCTTTCAGGAAGGCCTGACCCGCAGGCGTGATGAACAAGCCGCCATGTTCGGCCACATCGACCGCCAGCAGGTTGAGGGCGACCAGTTGGCGGAAAATGCCCTGCCATTCGGTCTTGCTGTATTCGCCGCCGATGTTGAAGGTGGTGATCTGGTCGTGGCCGAACTTTTTCATGCGTTCGTCCGCCTTGCCCAGCAGCACATCGACGACATAGGAAACGCCGAAACGCTGGCCGGTGCGATAGACGCAAGACAGTGCCTTTTGCGCCGCAATCGTGCCGTCAAAAGTTTCCGGCGGGTTTTGGCAGGTGTCGCAATTGCCGCAGGGCTTGGCCTTGTCGCCAAAATATTCCAGTATCACCTGACGGCGGCAATGCGCGGCTTCGCACAGCCCCAGCAGCGCGTTCAGTTTCTGGTGCTCGATGCGTTTTTGGGCATCGGGCGCGTTCGATTGCTCGATAAAATTGCGCTGCATCGCGGAATCATTCAGGCCATAGACCATGAAGGCGTTCGACGGCAGCCCGTCGCGGCCCGCGCGCCCGGTTTCCTGATAATATGCCTCGATATTTTTCGGTATATTCATATGCGCCACGAACCGCACATCGGGCTTGTCGATGCCCATGCCGAAGGCGATGGTGGCGACCATGATGATCTTTTCTTCGCGCAGGAATTTCTGCTGGTTTTTCGCCCGCACCTCCGCCGACAAACCGGCGTGATAGGGCAGCGCCTTGAATCCTTCCTCGCATAGCCATGCCGCTGTGTCCTCGACAGACTGGCGCGACAGGCAATAGACGATGCCGCTGTCTTTGGCGTGGTTGTTCTTGATGAAGGCAAGAACCTGCTGCTTCGCACTGTCCTTCACCGCGATCGTGTAATGGATGTTCGGGCGGTCGAAGCCGCAAACGAAGCTGCCGCCATCCTGCAATTGCAGGAAATTGATAATATCCTTGCGCGTCGGCGCATCGGCAGTCGCGGTCAGGGCGATGCGGGGGATATGGGGGAAACGCTCCGCCAGCTGGCTCAGTTGCGCGTAATGGGGGCGGAAATCATGGCCCCATTGCGACATGCAATGCGCTTCGTCAATTGCAAACAGGGCAATTTTGGCGTTGTCGATCAGCCGCTGGAAATCATCCATCAGCAATCTTTCGGGCGCGACATAGACCATGTCGATCTCGCCCTCGACCAACATACGTTCTGTCTGGCGCTGCTGGTCGGGCGGCATGGCGGAATTCAGGGCGGCGGCACGGATGCCGAGCTGCTTCAGCGCCTCCACCTGATCCTGCATCAACGCGATCAGGGGTGAAATAATAATCCCGACGCCATCACGTATCAGGGAGGGTATCTGGTAGCAGAGCGATTTACCCCCGCCCGTCGGCATCAGGACGAAGGCGTTTTTGCCCGATATGACATGGTCGATGATTTCCGCCTGCGGGCCGCGGAAACTGTCATATCCATAGGTTTTGCGCAGGATATCGAGCGGGCCGGGTGAGCCTTGAGGACGCTGTTGCGGGAGTGTCATAACCCGATTATACTGCCAAAACCACCACAGGAGCAACATGGCAAAACGGCGTCTGACCCCGGGCGAAACCGCGCTTGCGAAAACCGTATTCGGCGACAGCGTCGATTACGCATCCGTGTGGCTGCACGACAAACGCATCCTGCCGCCGGGTTTCCAGCGGAAGGAACAGGCGGTCGCCAACGCCAACCATATTTCATTCCCGCGCGGCGCATACAGCGCCGATTTTTCGGCCGAAGCCGATGCCAAAAAACAATCCGTCTTCATCCACGAAATGACGCATGTGTGGCAGCACCAGAACAACGTTGTGCATACGCCCCTTGCCGCGCTGAAGGAAACGCTGAAGCATAAATTCAACTACCAGAAATGCTACCTGCACCGTCTCGATCCCGCCCGCGACCTTACGCAATACGGGTTCGAACAGCAGGCGGCGATCGTGCAGGATTATTTCCTGCTGACCCGCCATGCGATGCCGGAATCGTTCAAGGCGCGGCGCACAGAAACGCCTGCGGATTTGCTGCAAAAATATGAAGCGGTGCTGAAGAATTTCCTGAAAGACCCGGCCTATGCCAGCCGCGGCAACCGCCGCAAGCCGACAGCGCCCAAGCCTTAATCCTTACATCTTCGGTGCGGGAGGACGCTTCGGCGCGGCGGGCGTCGGCGCCTTGACCGCGTGTTTTGCGGCCAGTTTCTGTTCCGCTTCCGAATATTCCTGTTTCAGGCGGTCAGCGAGTTCCTTGACCGACGGCACATCGTCGATATTGACCGCGCCCTGCCCTGCCGACCAGATGGTTTTCCATGCGGCGGCTTCGTTGGCGATGGGCTTCAGCTTGCCGGCTGCGCCGCCTTCCTTCTTGAGCTGTTCCACGTCGAAACCGGCCTTGGTCAGGCTGTCCTTCAGGAAGTTTGCGGGAACGCCGCTGACGGCGGAGGTGTAAATGATGTCAGCCGGTTTCGCATCCAGCACCATTTGCTTGTAGGCGGGATCGGCGCTCGATTCCGCCGTGCAGATGAACCTTGTGCCCATATAGGCGAAATCCGCGCCCATGGCTTCGGCGGTGAAGACGTCGCGGCCGGTTGTCAGGCCGCCCGCCAGCACGATCATGCCGTCGTAAATGCCGCGCAATTCGTTTACCAGCGTCAGCGGGTTCATCGTGCCCGCATGGCCGCCCGCGCCCGCCGATACGGCGATCAACCCGTCCACGCCCGCCGCAATCGCCTTTTTCGCATGGTCGATATTGGTGACGTCATGCAGCACGATGCCGCCATAGGAATGCACCGCGTCGACAAGGTCGGACACCGCGCCCAGCGAGGTGATGACGATTGGCACTTTATGCTTCACGATCAGGGCGAGGTCTTCCTCCAGCCGGGGGTTGGATTTGTGGACGATCAGGTTGACCGCATAGGGCGCGATTTTCGCGCCGGGGTTGTTCTTTTTCAGTTCGGCAATGCCATCATCCATTTCGGTCAGCCATTTGTCGAGGCCTTCGACCGTTTTCTGGTTGAGCGCGGGGAACGACCCGACGATGCCTTCCTTGCAGGCGGCGAGCGCCAGCGTGGGGTTGGAAATCAGGAACATCGGCGCGGTGATCAGCGGCAGGGCCAACTGGTCTTTAAGCTTGTCAGCAGTCGTTTTCGGCGTGGTCATGCGTCGATCCTTCTGGCAGTGCAGCAATTTTAAGAACTACAGTATTTCCGCATGACGGGGCAGCAAAGTCAACAGGCGGTCTTGGGCCTTATTGGGGCAGCCTGAACCGGCTGAAAAACGCCCATGCCAGTTCCCCCGCATCCACGTCTTTGTTACCGGGACCGACGATTTCGGCAAAACGGCTGCAGATTTTCTTGTCCGGCTGCTTGGCACAAGCAGTGGGGCCGTTGTCGTTTGTGCCTGCCCAGCGATGCCCCATGCCGGCAATCGAACAAAGCTCGACCGCCGCGTCTTTGGCGCATTTATATTGTTCGCAGGTGACAGAGCCCTTTTGCAGGGTGATTTCCGTCTCCATGGAACAACCGTTCAGCTTTGCCGCATCCTGCGCCACAGTGCGCACCGGCAGGCAAGACCGGTCTTCTTCAACACCAAATCCCAAGAATTTGGAAAAGCATCCGCCGCATTTCTCGCCGCCGTCATATAACGCGCAAGGGTCTTTGGTGCCGTGCATATGCAGCACGGGCACAGGGCGTTTCATTTTGCATTCCGCAACCTCGCGCTGGCCTGCATTCGGCGCAATCGCCGCGATGCGGTCGGACATTTCGCAGGCCAGGCGGTAACTCATCATCGCGCCATTCGAATGTCCGGTCACATAAACACGCGATGTATCGATTTTATATTGAGCAGCCAGCAGATCAATCACCGCGCCGATATACCCCACATCATCCGATTTCTTTTTAAGCGCTGGTCCGCAGCAAATGCCCGCATTCCATGTGCGGATATGACTCACAAGGGGAGACGGGTACCCCTCCGGATAGACGGCGATAAACCCGTGTTTGTCGGCAAGGCTGTTCATGCCTGTCATCTGCCGCATATTTTCGGCATTACCACCACCGCCATGCAGCACCAGCACGACAGGCAGGTTTTCAGTCGCGCCCCCCTGCGGCAGATGCACGATAAACGGCCTGTCTTTCCCTGCCCACTCCAAAGCCACGCCGTCATCAGCCTGCGCGGGTTGTGCGGCAAAAATCAACATAGCCAACAGGATAACGCGTAAAAACATGGGAAACTCCGTTATTGCAAGACTATATGCTTTTACCTATATTTCAACCATGTCCCTGCGCATCATATTATTGCTTTTTGTCGCCTTTTTCTCCATGGCCGCCCTCCCCGCCTTTGCCGAAAAGGCGTGCACCGAAATGTGGTGCCAGGAAGGTTTGACGCTGCAGTTCGATGGCGGCACATGGCCGGCTGGTGATTATACTTTCACCGTCACGATGGACGGCGCGACGACTGTTTGCAAGGGCAGCCTGCCATTCAAATCCTGCGATGGCAACGTGACCTGCGACACTGAAGACGTCAAGATCGGCGAATCCGGTTGTGCGATGCCCGCGAACACGCACGGGTTCTATGGCGTGCTCTCGCAAAAAACGCCCAAGCATTTATCGGTCAATATCACCCGCAATGACGGTAAATCGTTTTCCTATGGCAGCGTAGTGAACGGGACATGCTTTTATCCCAACGGCCCGACCTGCGATCCGCGCCAATGCTGCTCGGCGGTTGTGAATGCGCCGCTGGTGTGGAAGTAATTCAAGCAATCTGCTTGATTAACTTCTCGGCTTCATCCCAGTTCACCTGCTTCGGCGCCGAAATGCCCGCGCACAGCTTTTCCAGTATTTTATCCTGTATTGCGCCGCGCCGCTGCGCTTCGGCATAGGGGATATCGGCATGGAAAATCACCATCGAATAACGCGGGATGAATTTGCCCGGCCAGCGTTTTTCCAGTTCAAACCCGACCTTCTTTTTCAGCAGGAAGACAGGGTCGTTCACGCTGTCGCGCATCTCCGTAAAATTCTCGACCGCCATATCGGCAATTGCATCGGCATTCGGCTTGCGCAGTGCAGCGAAGCGCGTAAAGACCTTTTCCCAGTCGGGGTCGTTTGAATCAATAAGGCTGTTCAGCACGGCACAATCCTCGAACCCGCTATTCATGCCTTGTGCGAAAAACGGCACAATCGCATGTGCTGCATCGCCGATCAGCACCGCCTTGCCGCCCAGGTTCCACGGGCCGCATTTGACAGTCACCAACGCGCCGGTCGGGTTGCCGAAAAAATCACCGATCATGCCCGGCAGATGCGGCACGGCATCGGGGAAATCGCGCGCAAAAAATTCGGTCACATCCTGCGGCGTTTGCAAATTTGCGAAGCTGTCCTTGCCCTGATTGGGGTAAAACAGCGTGCAGGTAAAACTGCCCTCTGTATTCGGCAGCGCGATCATCATGTAATTCTTGCGCGGCCAGATATGCAGCGCGTGTTTTTCGATACGGAACGCGCCATTGGCGGCGGGCGGAATTTCGAGTTCTTTGTACCCGTATTCAAGGAAGCTTTGCGAGTAATTGAAATTCTCGATCCGGCTCATCAGCGATTTACGCACAGGCGACCATGCGCCATCCGCCGCGATAACCACATCAGCGGAAACATCCCCGCCGTCAAACTGCAGCAGCGCTTTATCTGGGTCATAGCCCGTGCAGCGCGCGCCAAAATTGATCTTCAGGTTTTTATACGTTTCCGCCGCATCCAGCAGCATCACGTTCAGCAGGCTGCGCGACGCCGCATAAATCACCTCCGCATCCGTCTGGCCATAGGGTTGCAGACTGGTGTTGCCCTGCACATCATGCACCATGCGCCCGCGCATGGGGATGGAGATGGCGGATACTTTTTCCTTCAGACCCACTTCTTCCAGCGACCGCCAGCCGCGCGCGGTGATGGCAAGGTTGATCGACCGCCCCGCATCGACCGCGTTTTTGCGCATATCGCCGCGACGTTCATGCAATTCGACAGTGAAGCCTTTTTTGGCAAGGTAAATCGCCATCAAGGGCCCGACCAGCCCTGCGCCGACGACATGAATGGTGCGCGTCATGCGGCAGCTCCCTTGAAAATTTCGACAAAGCGATAGACGTCGCTAAAGCTGTTATAGAGCGGTACGGGCGCGACGCGAATGCAATCCGGCTCGCGCCAGTCGCAGACGACACCCGCCTTTTGCAACGCATCGAACACGCCGCGGCCGTTATCCTGCACGGTGATCGAGAGCTGGCAGCCACGCTCCGCGTCGTTTGCGGGCGTCATGATTTTCAGGCTGCCGAGTTTCAGGTTATGCAGCAGGTATTCCAGATAGGCGGTCAGCTGCGTGCTTTTGCTGCGCAAATTATCCATTCCCGCCTCGCGGAAAATATCGAGCGACACGCGCGCGGGCGCGAGCGCGAAGATCGGCGGGTTTGACAACTGCCACCCCTCCGCCCCCGTCATCGGCTGGAACTGTGGGCCCATCTTGAAGCGCACGGATTTATCATTGCCCCACCAGCCCGCAAACCGCGGCAGGTCGAAAGATTTGGCATGGCGTTCATGCACGAACGCGCCCGCAACCGCACCGGGACCGGCATTCAGGTATTTATAACTACACCAGCAGGCAAAATCGACATTCCAGTCATGTAGCTTCAGCAGCACGTTACCGGCGGCATGGGCAAGGTCGAAGCCGACCATGCAGCCCAGTTTATGCCCCGCTTCGGTAATGCGCGCGATATCGAAAAACTGGCCGGTGTAATAATGCACGCCGCCGAGCAAGATCAGGGCGATGCCTTGGCCTTCGCGCGCGATGACTTCCTCGATATCTTCCTGCCGCAGCGTATGTTCGCCGTCGCGTGGCTTCATTTTGATGATCGCATCGGCGGGGTCGAAGCCATGGAATTTTGCCTGCGACTGCACGGCATAAATATCGGACGGGAACGGCGTGTATTCGATCAGGATTTTATAGCGTGTTTTTGTGGGGCGATAGAACGACACCATCATCAGGTGCAGGTTGGCGGTGAGGCCGTTCATCATCACGACTTCGGACGGTTTCGCGCCCACCACATATGCTGCGTTTTCGGCCACGAATTCGTGATACGGCATCCACGGATGCTTGCCATGAAAATGCCCCTCGACGCCGAGGTTTTTCCAGTCGGTCAATTCCTGCATCATCGCGGCCTCGACCGCTTTAGGTTGCAGGCCAAGCGAGTTGCCGCAAAAATAGATGCAATCCTTGCCGTCATGCTGCGGAATGTGGAACTGGCTGCGGAATTCACCGAGCGGGTCTTGCGCATCCATCTCCGCTGCGAAACCGGCATCATCGCGATATTTCATTTCGACACCTTATATAATACCGGACGGCTGGGCGCGGCATCGCCCGCAAAGGCAGAGACTTGCAGGTTCAGCAGGTAATTGCCGTTCGCCACGCTGTCGGGCGCATAGATCAATTCCGTCACCGTGCGGCGCGACGGCTTGTCCGCCTGTTTTGCGCCCGGCTGTAAATCCCAGAAAATGCGGTGGTTGGACAGCATGCCGTCGTCATCGACGCGGTCGATGGATGGCATATCGACCAGCAAATGCTGCACGCCCAAGGCGACGATATCTTCCATCGCCTCGGTAGAGAAAAACGTGGCGGGTGTTTTAGCGTAATCGCGCAGCGGCTTGCCCGCATCGTTCGGGAAGCTGCGCACGATCAGCGCGGTCATGAAATCGGTGGAATGATATTGCAGAGCATCCTTCAGAGCATCACGCGTGATGACCATATCGTTGCGGCGCAATGCAGGCGTGTAACTGTCCTTGCTGGTCGCGGCGGGCACGGGCGTCACGGTGACCAGCGTCGCGGGCATCAATGTTTCGTGGAGCACATCCTGCACGCGGATGCGCGCATCGGTCACATGGCCGACGCATTCCGTATGCGTGCCGTGCAGATGCGGGCTGAAATGGTACACTTCGCAATTGCAGCTGCCGCCAAGGCGCACATCGCCCACGAAATTGCCGACCTTGTACGCGTATTTGCGCGCAGGTCGGCTGGCGAAGGCCGAGAGCTGGTCCATCGCGAAATTGATGGGGATGGAAATATCAATCGGGTTATCAAGGTCCGCCTCATACCCGCCCAAATTGACAGCTACCTTCATCATGCCACACCCAGCCATTCTTTCGCCGTGCCCGACAGCAGGCGTTGTTTTTGTATATCGGTTATATCCAAATGCTCGACCGCATGGCCGGGGTAGATGCCCTTCACCTGCGGATAGGTTGTTTTATGCCCCGGCGCGCTCGTCAATGTTTGCGGATCGAACGGGTCGATTTCGCCCAAGGGATACGGGTAATCCGACCCCATCGCAACACGCTCTACACTTAAAATTTCAATCAACGCCTTCAACATCGCAGGGTTATGCACCAGCGTATCAGTATACACGCCGCATTTCTTGACAGTATCAAGCGGGTTCAGCTGTGATGCGTTTTTGAACAAATCAGGGCGGCAATACGCGCCGTGTTCAAGCCGGCCCAGCAATGCGGGAAACGCGCCGCCACCATGCGCATACATCACGCGCAGTTTCGGCAGGCGTTCATGAACGCCGCCGCTGCGCATGGAATCAAACGCCAGCGCGGTTTCCATGCCCATGCCGATCAGCCACGGACGCCAGTTGCGATGGGCATTCATGCGCGATTTCAATTTGGGTTCCGTCGGCGACATAAACCCGCCCCACGGATGGATGAATACGGCAACGTTCAACGCCGCCGCCGCTTCGAATACCGGAAACAGCGCGGCATCATCAAGGTCGCGGCCATTGACGTTGGAATTGATTTCGATACCGCGCATGTTGTGGGATTTGACGATGCGCTCCAGTTCACGCACCGCGCGGTCGGGGAATTGCATCGGCAGCGCGCCCTGCGCCATGAAACGCGTCGGAAAACGCGCGACGGTCGCGGCATTATCATCATTCAGGATACGGCAGATGGCTTCGGCATCATCGGCGTTATCGACGTAATCGGGGATCATCATGGGCGTCGGCGACAACACCTGCAACGTCACGCCGTGCTTGTCGCATTCGCCGATACGCACCGCGCCGTCATAGGCATTATCCTCCAGCTCCCGCTGCACCTCGCCCTTCGCATTCACCATTTCGGCGCAGCAGGGTTTGGTTGCATGTTTGCGAACACGGATGAAATCGGCGTAATGGGCGAATTTTTCCAGCGCCGCATAGGTATCGGGCGAAAGGGTCGTATGGGTATGGACGTCCCATTTTTCCATCAGCCGGCCTTTTTCTGGCGGTTGGGCGGCAGCGGCATCACATGGCCGCAAGATTTACAGGTACGCGCCGCTTCGTTTTCCCAATAACGGTCGAACGCCTTGGGCAAATCCGTCACAATGTTTTTCAGCGGAAAATATTCTTCATGCAGCTTGGTATGGCATGCATCGCAATACCACAGGAATCCGTCCAGCTCGCCCGCTGCCCGCTTCCGTTCAACCACCAAACCAACGGTATTTTCCTTGCGCTGCGGCGAATGATGGACATGCGGCGGCAGCAGGAACATATCGCCCTCGCGGATATCGATGTCGCGTGGCTTGCCGTTTTCCATGATGCGCAGCACCATGTCGCCCTCGACTTGAAAGAAAAATTCTTCGCCGGGATCATCGTGGTAATCCTTGCGGCTGTTGGGGCCGCCGACTGCCATGATAATGAAATCGCCGTCTTCATAGACCTGCTTGTTGCCGACGGGCGGCTTCAGGCTGGCGCGGTTTTCATCGACCCATTTCTTGAAATTGAACGGTGCGCGCATGGGTTAATCCTTGATGACTGCTATGCATTTAAGTTCGATGGCGATGGGCGTTGGCAAGGCCGACACCTCCAGCGTCGTGCGGCAGGGCGGATTGTTGCCGAAATATTGCGCCCATAATTTGTTATAGGTCGGAAAATCGGCCTTCATGTTCGTCAGGTACACCGTCACATCGACCAGGTCATCCCATGTCGCGCCGGAGGTTTCGAGGATGTTTTTGACGTTTTCAAAAACACTGTGGCATTGCGTTTCGACGTCATAGGAAACGATGTTGTGGTTTTCATCCAGCGTCACGCCGGGAATATCCTTGCTGCCCCGCTTGCGCGGGCCGACACCCGAGAGGAACAGCAGGTTGCCGACGCGCTTGGAATGCGGATAGGCACCGACGGGTTCGGGCGCCTTGTCTGAAATATGCGTTACGACTTGTGTCATCATGGCTCCTATGCTGCCGGACGGCAGATTGTTTTTTCTTCGGTAAAGAATTCGAGCGCGTGCATCCCGCCTTCGCGCCCCACACCGGAATTTTTCATGCCGCCGAAGGGAGTGCGCAAATCCCGCATGTTCCAGCAATTGATCCAGACGATGCCGCTGTCGATGCGCGCCGCCACGCGCTTTGCGCGGTCGGCGTTTTCCGTCCAGATGGACGCAGCCAAGCCGTATTGCGTGCTGTTGGCGATTTCGACGGCTTCGTCTTCATCCCTGAACGGCATCAGCGTGACGACGGGGCCGAAAATTTCTTCCTGATTGGTACGGCATTGGGCGGGCAAGCCCTCGATCACCGTCGGTTCGATAAAGTAACCGTTTTCGCAGCGGCCGGGAATAATGCGGCGTTGGCCGCCCGCCAGTATCTTGCCGCCTTCCTGCACCGCGAGGTCGATATAACCCAGCACTTTCTCCATATGCGGTTTCGACACCATCGCGCCCATCAGCGTATCGTGTGCGAGCGGGTCGCCGATGGAAATGGCCTGCACTTGCGCCACAAATTCATCGCGGAATTTATTATAGATATCCTGCTGCACAAGGATGCGCGAACCGCACAGGCAGATTTGCCCCTGATTGGTGAAGCCCGCCATCTTCGCACCCTGCAATGACAGGTCGTGATTGGCATCGTCGAAAATCACGGTCGGGTTTTTGCCGCCCAGTTCCAGCGATACCTTTTTCAGCTGCGAAGACGCGGCCTGATAAATGCTGCGTCCCGTGACCGTGCCGCCGGTGAAGGATATGGCGGGAATGCGCGGATGGCTGGTGATGGCCGCGCCAATTTGCGCGCCGCGCCCGTGCAGCACGTTCAGCACGCCCGGCGGGAAGCCCGCTTCGGTTGCCAGCGCCGACATCAGGTAGGCGGTCATGGGAGTCACTTCGCTGGGCTTCGCAATCACGCAATTGCCGGACGCCAATCCGGGTGCGAGTTTCCATGTGAACAGCAGCAGCGGCAGGTTCCACGGCGATATGGTGGCGACGACGCCATAGGGCTGACGGATGGTGTAGCTGAATGATTTTTCTGACGTAAATTCCTGCCCGTGGAATTTAGTTCCGAGGTCGGCGAAGAAACGCAGGTTGTTGATGCTGCGCGGGATATCCATGCCGCGCGCGAGGCTGAGGGGCTTGCCGTTGTCGATACATTCCGCCATCGCGAAATCGTCGATGCGCTGCTCCATCAAATCGGCGAGCTTGTGCATGATGGCGGCGCGCGCCGCTGCGCCCATATCGCGCCAGCCTGCGGCGGCGTCATGCGCGGCGGCAACCGCGCGCTCCAGATCGCGTTCGTCTGAATCCGGCACTTGCGCATAAATTTCGCCGGTTGCGGGGTTTTCGCAGTCGAAATACTTGCCGGATAGCGGATCGACCAATTGGCCGCCGATATAATTCCGGATATTTCCGCCGAACACCGTCATTTACAGCCCGCCCGTGCGCCCGCCATCGACGGGCAGGTTGATGCCGTTGATATAACCGGCGGCGGGGCTGGCAAGGAAAGCAATCGCCGCGCCCAGTTCATTCGGGTTGCCGAAACGCCCTGCCGGAATGGCCGCAATTTCCTCGGCCTTTACATCGGCTTCGGTTTTGCCGGTTTTTTTGGATTTGCCGGAAATGATTTCCTTCATGCGCCCCGTATCGGTCGCACCCGGCAGCACGTTGTTGACGGTGATGCCATGCCCGCCCAGCTCGCCCGCCAGCGTTTTCGCCCATTGCGCCACCGCGCCGCGGATGGTGTTGGAAACGCCAAGCCCCTTGACCGGCTGCTTCACAGATGTCGACAACACGTTGATGATGCGCCCGTATTTGGCGGCGATCATGCCCGGCACCACGGCCTGCGCCATGGTTTGCGCGAACAGCATATGCTGGGTAAAGATCGCGGCGAAATCATGCACGCTGGAATCTATCGCAGCACCCGGGGGCGGGCCGCCGCCGTTGTTGACGAGGATATGCACCACGCCGTTTTCGGCCACATGCTTTGCCACCTTCGCCGCCACTTCTTCGGTATCCATGGAATCCGCGACGATATAATGGTGCGTCTGCCCCTTGGCGGTGTCGAGCGTATCGACCACGGCCTTCAGCCCGTCCTCGCTCCGCGCCAGCACAGTCACGCTTGCGCCCAACAGCGCCAGTTCTTCGGCAGCCGCGCGCCCGATGCCTTTGCTTGCGCCGCAGACAATCGCCTGCTTGCCGCTTAAGTCGAGGTTCATATCGCATATCCTTTTTTAAGGTGGATTGGTTGTAACATATTGGCGGGGAAGCATAAAACGATAGTTGCGCGCCGTGTTTCTTGATTATTTTCCGGAAATTGGGCATAATATACTGTATTCAATCGTTTTTCAGCCGAGGGTCATCCATGTCATTGCCCGATAGCCAAAAAATTCCCGATCCGGCCGAACTGGCGCAACGCTGGAAAGACCTCGTGGAAAAATTCGACAAGGAATTGCGCGACAAGGGGCTGACCGACGAGCAGCGCGAGCAACTGCTGAAAGAAATCCTCGAAGGTGACGACGCATGAACGCATACCGCGAGAAAGTCGTCCTCGACACCAACATCATGCTCTCCGCCCTGATGAGCCCGAACGGCACGTCGGCGGCTGCCGTCGCTTCTGTTCTTATGAATAACGACGTTGTGCAAAGCTCCCAAACCTATGCCGAGCTGGGGGAGAAACTGGCCAGCAAGAAATTGCAAAAATACATCCCAGCCGAACTCCGCCAGCAGGCGCTCGATTTCTTCGCCGCCGCCGCCGAGTTTATCGAGGCTCCCTGCAAGCACACCGCCTGCCGCGACCCCAAGGATAACAAGTTTCTGGATATCGCCGATGCGGGTGGCGCGACCACGCTGGTGACCGGCGACAAAGACTTGCTAGCCTTGCAAGGGCAGGAAAAATCCCTTGGCATGAATTTCAGTATTATGTCCGGCCGCAACTGGCTCGACCTGCACCCGCTGCCGGTTCCGGCGGCGTCGACTGGGTCTAATAACGCCGTCCCGAGCATGTTCAGCCTGCGCCAGCCGGTTTTGAGCTAGATTATCTGATTTATTAGCAAATACAGGTAATCATCTGAATTTATAGCAAATTACGTACAACCTCATCGGTCCGCCGCGCCGGATGTATTACTTTAATTTAGGCATATAAATAATTGAATATAAATATTTAATCGAACCGCTTATGCCCAAAATTTGTTTAGGCGCGAGAATTTACTTTAACCGCCCATATTTGATCCCTGATCTTCCTTTATAAAATTGCTTCACATGAAACAAACCCGCGCCGTCTTGACCCCGCCCCGTTCCACGGATAGGCTCTGCTTATTCACAGGAGAATTCGGATGAGCACCCTCGACGACGCCCGCAAGGCCAAGACCAAGGTCGGCAAATTACTGGCCAGCGCCTTCAACCGCGCCGCCAAAAACCCCGTGAATGGCATCGGAATCGGTAATGTCAAAGACGATTACCATGTGACCGTCCGGCTGGAACGCCAGCCGACGGCGGAAGAGACCACCCGCCTGCCTCGCGAATGTGACGGCGTTGCGGTGAAGTATAAGATCACCGGCCCGATCGTCGCCCAGTAACCCTATTATTCTTTTTGCGGTAATGCCTTTACGGTGCCGGCGGCGCCGTCGATGCTCAGCCACAACTTGCCCTGTTTTTCGGAAAGTGCCTGAATGTCGCGCAGGAAATCCTGCCCGATGCCGGTGACGCAGGGGATGCCCTGTTCCCGCGCCACCGTGCAGGCATGGGACAACGCCCCGCCTTCCGCGAACAGTAGGCCGGAGGCATGGGGGAACAGCTCGACCGTTTCGGGTCGCGCGCGCGGGAAGACGAGGATGGGGAATTCGGACGGGTCGAGCGCGGAAAGGCTGGCCTCGGCATTCTTCAGGATGATCGCCCTGCCCGTCACCTGACCGCCGCAAACAGGCAGGCCCTTCCATTCGGTCGCAGGTACATGTGCAACCTCTGTCACGGGTGCAGAAGCGGGGGCGGTTTCATCCGGCTTGTCCCAGAAAAAGGGCGGCGTATCAGGCTCTATCGACCGCGCGGGGCGCGACGGGAAGACTTCCAGCCAGGCGGAGGATAGCTGCGTGCGGCGTTTCTGGATGCCTTGAATCTGAAGGATCGTCTTACGCACCGTAAAGGGCGATTTGTCGGGGGCCGACAGCCATGAAGCGAATTCCTGCGGACTGCTGGATGGCAACCGCTGCATCAAGGCCTGCAGCGCAAGCCCCAGTGCCGTGCTTTCCAGCAGTTTCGCATCGCGCCCCTGCGGCAGCGCGCCTTTGCAGGCGGCATCAACGTATTTTTCAATGCGCCACTGGCTTTTGACAAGCGCGAAGACGCGCAGCAGGTTATTGCGCGGCGTATAGGTCCAGCCGCCGCCCACATCGCTCACATACATCCAGCCGCAGCTGACCGTTTCGACAATCTCGCTCCAGTTCACATACGGTACGCCCTTGTACCAGCTGACCAGCGGCCCGCGCGACGGCGGCAGCGCGAGCACGTTCAGTGCGCGCGACCAGATGGATTGCGCGTTGGTGGGGTCATAGACGTCTTCCAGCAATTGCTGCTCCGCCGGCGTAAAGCTGGCCGGCAGCGAAGCATCTTCGGAAAACTTCATCCAGAGCGTCTTCAGCACTATTAATCCCCGCGTGTGAGCAAATGAACGCCGCCATAGGCCGTAAAATCATGCGGCGTCGTTACATATAGCACATCACCGTCAAAAACGGGAGCGGCATAGCCGCCCTGCGGTTTTTTGATCTGGCGGATTTCCGTGCCGTCTTCGGCATTGCGGATGGAAATAACGCCGTCCGACGTCATGCCCGCCAGCAAGGGCGGCGTGGTGTCCGCGCGAAAGCCTGCGGGAGCAAGAAATTCCCTGCCCTGCTTCACGTACCAGACCTTGCTGCCATCCTTGATGCTCAGCGCGATCAGGTCACCGTTTTTGAGCGTATGGATGACGATGCCTTTTTCCACCAGCACGACAGCTTCGGGCAGCGGCATACCGGGCAAATCGACCGTCCAGATAATTTTGCCGTTGGTGCCGACCGCATGTGACCAGCCTTTGTCATCCGCCTTCTGCGGCCCCACCTGTCCCACAGCTGTCGTCAGCAGGATGCGGTCTTTGCCGCCCATCTGCGGTGACCCCATCGTGTTCCCCGGCAGCGGCGTTTTCCATTCGATATCGCCATCATCGGGATCAAGCGATGATAATTCCGCGCCGACTTTTTTCTCATCGGGTTGGGCGGAGATATAAAGGTGATCATCATCCAAAAGCGGCGTGGCATCGGTATGGCCGATTTTATTGCGCCACAAAACCGCGCCGTCCTTCATATCCAATGCCCAGACACCCTCTTCGCCTGCACAGGTCCAGAGGCGGTGGTTTTTCGGGTCGAGCGTCGTTTGCGATTCCACATGGCTGCGAAACTGGCGTTCCCATACCGGCTTGCCATCGGGCAATGAAAAGGCGGTGAGCGATGCGGCGGGCGCGGTATGGAGCCCCTCGCCCACAAATGCCATATCCTTTAACACGGCGGCATTGGTGAAGATCGGTTCTTTCTTTTTCAGCGACCATGCCAGTTTACCATCGGCGCGCGCATGGGCATCCAGCGACGCTTCGAACGTGCCCAGTAAGATCAGGTCGCCCGCAATCACCGGCGATGCCAGCGTTTCTTTTTTCGTCTTGACCGACCAAAGCTCGGAGAATGAATCATAGGTTTTGTCGGCGGGCGCGGCAGCGTCGCCCAGCTTTTCCAGCTTCGACATATCGGCCGCCGCCAGCAGGCGCGACCCTTCTTCGGCGGAGGGTTTCTGCATATGTGCCCACACGACCGTGCCGCCCGCCGCCAGAAAACAGACCGCCGCGAAGGCGAGAATTTTACGGCGATGCCTCGACCAGAATGCCGCCTGCGACGCGCCTGCAAGTGCGCCCACCGCTGTCAGCAGCCAAGGCAAAATTTCCACCATCGGGATAAGCGCCGGAAAGATATAAAGGCGTCCGGAAAGACTCGGAAAAGACGGCAACGGTTTTGCTGTTTTGATCATCGCGAAACACTCCCTGTTCACCGTAAGACGATTCCTGAACCCATATCCTTGGGCGCGCATATCTTCGTATATGGATGCCGGATTGGCAATGTGCAAACGGTTGATAAAAATCGGGTTTTTGCGCACTAGTATTTAGCCTATTGACTAAATACAAACGGAAGCACCATAATAAGTAATTAGCCATTTAGTTAATTAAAGGTTCAAGCCATGAGAGATACGCGCACCGTTGAAATCCTCTACGACGATCAATGCCCCGTCTGCCGTACTTACTGCACCAAGGTTGAACTGGCGGCGCCGGGCGACAAGCTGAAACTGGTGGATGCCCGCAAACCCGGCGCATTGATGGCAGACGTAACCGCGCTGGGAATGGATATCGACGAAGGCATGGTCGTAAAGGTTGACGGCAAAATTTATTACGGCAATGACGCGATGCATGAACTGGTGAATATTAGCAAGGCAGGATGGCTCGAACGCCGGTTGTTTGGCCGCCGCGGGCTTTCTTCGGTTATTTATAACTTGTGCAAATCTATTCGGAATATTCTGCTGCGCATGCTTGGCATCCGCAAGATAGACAACCTCAAAGATCCTCGATATCGCAGCTAAGGGAATAGCCGACCCCACGCACGGTCTGTATCAATGCCCCGCCGCCCAGTTTTTTGCGGATGCGCGCGATCTGGATATCGATGACGCGGTCGCTGACGTCAAAATCACCCGCGCGGGCACGGTCGAGTAGTTGTTCGCGCGACAAGACACGGTTGGGCGCATGGACGAGAGCCTCCAGCAACCTGAATTCCATTGGCGTAATGCCGCAGGATTTTCCCGCCGCATCAAACACCTGAAATTTCGCGGTATCCAGAATATAAACATCAAAGCGCGTGCGGCGTCTGGTATCGGGATTGTGCGTTGCCTTTAATCGGTAACGACGGATACCTGCCTTGACGCGCGCAGACAGCTCCTTCATCTCGAACGGCTTGGCAAGGTAATCATCGGCGCCCATTTCAAGCCCGACAACCTTATCCACCCATGCGCCCTTGCCGCTGATGACGATCACGGGTGCATCTGTCAGCGCACGTATCTGCGCAATCAGGACAAGCCCGTCGGCATCCGGCAACATCAGGTCGAGCAGGATCAGGTCGGCCCGCTTCACGTTCAGAATTCTCATCGCTTCCGCCGCACAGGAAGCATTGAACACGTCATAACCGTCGAGTTCCAGATTCTCGCGGATGGTTTCCCGCAAGGGCGCGTTATCGTCGATCACCAGTACGGTCGGCGTGCTCACACCAGCATGCCCCGAACGGTTTTTTCCAGTTCGTCTATATCCAGAGGTTTTGGCAGCACAGCATCCGCACCCAGTTTTTTCGCCAGTTGTAAAAAATCCGCCGACTTGGTACGCCCACCGCCCGAAATGGCGATCAGGCGGATGTCTGGGTGGCGGCGGCGCAGTTCCATGATTACCTCCAGACCCTCCTTGCGCGGCATGATGATATCTGTAATCACCACCTGCGGCTTGCAGGTGCCACCGTCAATCAGGGATAATGCCTCCTGCCCGTCGGCGGCGATGGTCACATTGAAACCACATTCCGCCATGTTCTGGTACAGCACCTCGCGCACCTGATCCTCGTCATCGACGATCAGGATACTTGTTCTATCTTCCATGTTTTACCTCCGTATGCGTCAATGCCGGGCCCGTTTGCGGCAGGTAGATGCGGAATGTCGTTCCGCGGCCCGCCTCGCTGTCCACCTCGATATGTCCACCCGACTGCCGTATAAACCCGTAAACCATCGCGAGACCGAGACCGGTGCCCTCGCCCGCCGGCTTGGTCGTATAAAATGGCTCGAAAATGCGCTCTCGCACATGCTCCGGCATGCCGCTGCCGTTATCGGTGATGGAGATCAACGCGTGATCCATGCCATTAAAAAAAGTGTTCTGCGCCAGAATCGAGAGTTTGCCGCCCTGCGGCATCGCATCGCGCGCGTTCACGGCGATATTGATAACAGCATTTTCAAGCAGTGTCGCATCGACGCGCACGGACTGCATATTTTCATCCGCTTTCAGGACAAGGTCGATTGATTTTCCCAGTGTGCGCGCCAGCAGCGTCACCGTCGCGCCAAGCGCCGTACGGATATCGACGGCTACTGCCTTCAATTCCTGCTGCCGAGAAAAAACCATCAGGTGGCGCACAAGGTCTGCGCCGCGTCGCGCCGCGCTTTCAACAGCATCCACTTTCGGCTCGATGGCTGCGCCCTGCGCAGCAGGTATTTCGGCCAACCGCCTGCGCATCATCCGCGTATTGCCCAGAATGACGGTTAGCAGGTTATTGAAGTCGTGCGCGATGCCGCTGGTCAGCTGGCCGACGGCGTCCATCTTCTGCGCCTGCCGTAATTTATCCTCGGCGCTGCGCCGGGCTTTCTTGAGGTCAAAAATCTCGCGCGCCTTCGACAGCGCGATCAGCACGGATGCCCCCGTGATATGACCCTTCACGATATAATCATGCGCCCCCCAGCGCAGCGCGTCCGCCATCACCTCCTCGCCGCCATGCCCGGTCAGCATCACAAAAGGGGCGGGCATCTGGTCATTGGCGAGGTCGTAAAATACTTGCAGCAACGCTGTGCCGTCCATATCCGGCAGGCGGTAGTCGACGAAGACGCAATCGAATTTCTGTTGCTGCAATAGTGCGATGCCAGCCGCACCGCTCTCCGCCTCCTGCACATCGAACGTCAAGGCGCCAGACGCCAAATGACGGCGGATTGCCATGCGATCCGCCATGTCGTCATCAATCACCAGCACTCGCAGCCTTTCCTCCACCCATCATCCCCCATGGTTCAATAACCATTTTTAAGGATAATCTTTTACAATTCATGAAGGTTTGAGCAGTGACGGCGGCGCATTAAGCCGTCATGCATACAATGCGCTCCGCGCCTGCCCACTTAAGAAGGAAATCTGGGCGCATACACATACATTTGTATGCAAAACTTTTTTGACGTTTTATTTTTTACCAAGGAATACCCAACATATCTTCCATCGACAGGTTGCGGCGTAAAACGCTCAACTCGGTCTGGTCCGGCAGGACAGCCGCGCCACAGATGTAGCGAAAGCCGGCAGAGATCGCAGCACAGAGTGCCACGCGCGTTGAAACGCCATCCGCCATCGCCGCGCAGTTGATGCCCCCCACTTTATCGGCAAAGCGATTGACCAGGCCGATGACCGCGCTTTCATCGAGGTCTTCGGTGGCGAAATTCACGACGCAGGCATGCAGCGTACCGCGCGCCGCTCCGTCAATGTTTGCGCCGCGGATGTCGCAAGCCAGCGCCACAGCGCGGCAGAGCCCGTGCATATCGTTCTGTAGCAATTGCAGGCGCTGTTTTGACGCATAGGCGGGTATATTGTCCAGTTGCAGCACGATAAAGGAACGTTGCGCTTCCGGGATACGGCGCAGGAGACTGAGGTAATGGCCGCGGAAAGGATAAGCATTCAATGTCTCATAGCCGACCGGTACCAGCACCACCGATTTTTCACCGCGTGCCTGCAAATCCTCCAGCGCCTGCGCCGCCCTTACCAATAGCCCGAGATCGTCGGATGCTACGCTATCGGAAGTCGCATTGGGTTTTTTGGTGGCCCGGATCATGTAGCCGCAGAGGTATTTTTTTTCGACATTCCAGATCGGGCGGAAGGTGACGTTGACGTTTTTGCTGAGTGCCTCGAGCCCCGCATTATCGAGGGTGATGCGTACGGGTTTCTGGTGCTGCATGGATTGTACTGTTTGCATCGCGTTACCCCGTGTGAGTTACATAATTAAAGTATGGGGGTTCAGTATTGCTCCAGGTTTTCACTATTGTTTCTGCTGTATTTCAGCATGAAACAGTAAAATTTATACAGCATTTTCAGCTATTTATGATCAGGCCGGCTTACTGTCACCGGCAAAGAAATTGACGACGACGCCGATTCCACGCGCCTGCTGCAGGTCGTCGTAATAGAAATGCATATGCACCTGTTCGGTGTTTTTCAGCAGGGGATTCTCGTCCGGTTTCGGAATAAAGGGGAAACCCATTTCGGTTTCAAAGCCTTTTTCGTTAAGGTACGCCTTCACCTTGCTGCACACGATATTCGCGATCTCGCAGGCGATGTCGTTCTGCACGGGATTGTTGGCAAGGTATTCCTTGGTAAAAATCAGCTCCGCCGCCTGCAGCAGCAGGCCGATATCGAAGCGGAAACAGAATTCAACGTCCACATTCGCCTGATGCAGCTTGATCGAGGCATATACGCTGCCCTTTTCGGAATTGATCTTTTGCGCAAGGTCGCCCGCCGTGATCGACTGGCCGAACATGCTGTTGAAGGTTTCAACCACGCCTTCGCTGACGACCGTTGAAATCTGGGCGCGTTCGGCATCGATATCCTGTGGGGAAATGGGTTTCATGCTTTGCGATCAACCCGTTCTTGCGGCACGGTTGCTTTCGATCCACGCCACCACGCGCTCGATCTTTTCCTTGAAGGTCGCGGGCGCGATCGGCTTGGTGATATACATGGTGGCACCCGCCTTCAGGGCTTCGCGCGTGTAGCGTTCCTGACTTTCGGCGGTGACCATCACGAAGGCGATATGGTCGTACTGCCTGTCTTCGCGATATTCCTGCATCAGCGTATAACCGCTTTTGCCGGGCATGTTCCAGTCGAGGAAAACAACATCATAAGCGGTCACGGAAATCTTTTCCTGCGCCTCGTTGCTATTGTTCGCGGAATCAATGTTCTGGAAGCCCATATTGGTCAGCTGCATCTCGATAAGCTTGCGCACGACGACGTTGTCATCGACAAGCAGGACGCGCAGATCGGGAATATTCACGGCAGTCATACCATTACCTCTTCCGTCCAATATATAATGCAAATGATAACAAACGGTTAACCTTTACCCACTTCCGGAAATCAGACCGCTTTAAGACGCTGTAATTGTGCCCTGCGGATGATAAAACGCAGCAAAAACGCTGCCGCGATAACCTGCAGCGTCACCGGCGCCAGGCTGTCGCCGAGTTCCTTGAGCGGCAACGGATAATAGGTCGCCAGCGACCGGATGACCGGCGGCACCTCGACCTCTACGTTCTGGCCGTACATATACCGCTGCACCCACCCCGTCAGACGCAGGTCGAGTTTATTGGGCATCATGGCGAAATGCAGCGTGGGCAGCATGGTATAGACCAGCACATAATAAAACAGCACCTTGAACCCCGCATGGCGCGTGCCCTTACCGCCGATCAGCGCGTGGATCATAAGCCCGTCTCGGATCACGAACAGCATCGCCGCCAGCATAAACGCCGCCAGCGCCTCGAAGCTCATGAACTTCCCCGCAGTCGGGACGTTACTTAGCGTGAGGACATAGCAGGCAAGGATGAACGGGATCGTGACGACCCATTTATGTGTATCCTCGAACGCGCGGCGAAGATTGCCCGCGCGCAGGTTGCTGAAAAATCGTGAATATTTACGGCCGTCGGATGCCTCGAACAACATCACCGCATAGGCCAGCACCAGCGCGACCACAAACAACGCCATCAGGTGCGTATAATAAAATGCATTGGTCGGGTTGGCAAAACCACGCAGATAAAGCAGGAAAGCGCCGACGAAGGCGATCCATGCAACCGGATAGGTGCGGTGCATCAGTTCAGACCGTGCAATGCGGTAACTGCCCAATAGCGCCCAGCCGAGGAAGAACAGCATGCTCCATGTCACGAATTCGGGGCTGGGGTAATCGGTGCCGTACCACGTGGCGACGCGATTAGCAGCAAAGGGCGAGCTATAGGTGGCAAGTTTCGGTGCCACTTCCTGCCCCAGCGTGAAGACAGTCCACGCCACGACCAAGCCCAGCAGGAACGATCCGCTGCCACGCGGGATGCGTTTCTTGCCCATCTTGCCGGCAAAGCTGGTCATGTCAATGAAGCTGACAAGAAACGCGACCGCCTGTCCCGCAAGCCCCGCCAGGATCATATAAAGAATGACATAGAGATCATTTGCATCCGCCCAGTCGCCGCCGCGCGGGTTAAGGGCGGAAAAATTTCCGAGATCGGTAATGTGCGTGTACGCGTAATAAAACGGTATCAGCGTCAGTAAGCCCACATACCATGCATAGGACGTTGCGCCCGCCAGCTTGCCCGCCGCCAGCTGGAAGGGGGAAATAGAGGACATGCGCTGGAAATCCCAGGTGTTGCTGCGCACTTCTTCCTGCAGCGCAACTGCTGCTTCATAGGTTCCCCAGACGCAGACGACAATGAAATAAAACCATTTCGCGCCCGCCAGCAGCAATTGCATAGCATAGTCTTTTTCGAACAGCATATTGGCGATGTTTTTTTCGATGCCGCCCTTCGCGTCGCTGCCATCCGGCAGCAGGTTGAGACAGATCATCGAGCAGATGATCAGGAATACCGGTGCCGCCACCAGACGAAATGGCGATATCTTGAGCCACAGGTTGCGGTTGAATTCGGGCGTAAAAATATAGTTCATGAGACAGCGTTCCTGTTGGATGTATCGGTTTTAAGCGCGAAACGGAGAAAGACAAAGGCCGCGAGCAGCATTTGCAAAAACGGCATGATCAGCGTCGCCGCCCATGCATCGGCACGGTGCGGATAGAAAATTTCCTGCACCTGCTGCAGTTCCAGATAACTGAATACCGAACGGCGGAGTTCCAGCGGCGTGCCCGAGATCGCAAGGAAGGCCACCGGCAACACGGCATAGGCCATCACGAAATAAAGCGGCACAGCGAATGCCGCACGTTTGCGCAAGGTATTGTGCAGCGCATGGACGACGAATCCGTCACGCGCGGCGAATAGCAAGGCAGCCGCCGCAGCCGGGCCATATTGCGCACTGGCAAACTGTTGCGACATCAGGCAGAGGGCAATCAGCACGGCGGCAGACGCAGCAACATAGGGCAATGTCGTGATCCAGAGCGGCGTATTTTCGAACACCCTGCCCCATTCACGCGCGCGCAGGCTGGCGCCAAGGCGGTCATATTTGCGGCGGTCGGAAGATTCCGACAGCAGCGTGGCATAGCCCAGCGTAAAGCAAATGCAAAACGCGCACAGCGCGGGCGAGATCGCGTTGATGGGCTTGAACTCGCCAAGCAAATAAGCGGGGCTGCGGGCATAAATTCCCGTGATCGCAATCGTGACAGACGGCACAAAGACCATCCATACCCACGGCCATACTCTGTACATCAACTCGGCGCGGATCAGGCGGTAACACCCGACGAACGCCCAGAAGATAAAAAACGCAAGGCCGCAGGCCGTCGATTCAAGACCGTCATAATATTCGTTGTACCACCGCAGATACGAATACGGGATGCCTGTCTGAAGCGCGTTGAGGGCATACGACCGCATCATGAAAAACGCGACGATGATGCCCGCGATGCAGGGAAAAATGCCGGCACCTCCGCCCTTGACCGCACCATGGCGTGCGCGTGCGGCAAAGGATGACATGCTGAACAGGAACGCGACCAGCTGTCCCGCAATGCCCGCAGCCAGCATATAGAACATGGCATAGATTTCCGGACGCTCCGGCTGGATAAATGTTGATCGGTAAACCACCATGCACATCAGCCCGACATACCACACATACGCTGTCGCGCCGAAAATCTTGCCGAAGGTAAGCTGCAAGGGCGAAATGGCGGAGACACGCTGGTAATCCCAGCTGCGCGACTTGATTTCCTCGTCCATCGCCATGGACGCCTCGTACGTCCCCCAGACAAGGACAACCAGCACGAACAGGTAAAAGACGCCCAGTTGCATGGCGGAACCCATGCGCAGGTTGATGCCCAGGTCTCCGCTCGCGATGCCCCACATGACAAGCAACAGCAACGGCGCCGCCACCATCTTGAACGGGGGGCATTTCGTCCATATCTGCCGGTGAAATTCAGGCGTGACGAAATACGTCATCTTGGCTATTTCCTGCCGCTGGTGACGTCCATATATGCATCCTGCAGCGTGTGCTGCGTTGTGGTGAAGCTGAACACCGGCACGTTTTCGGTCATCAGGGTTTTCAGCAGCCCCTGCTGTTCTTCCTCGCTGC
>JBBRVE010000041.1:0-24113 GCA_038247245.1 Bdellovibrionales bacterium
TCGACCGCTGCCTTGTCGTCCCGTTTTTGTCTCATCTGCGTTCCTTTCAGTCACTGCGATGAGACAAAAACACTACCTTGTCAAGAAGCCCTCATTTGTCCAACTGGGGCTGACGGCCTACAATCTGCAAGGAAATTATCAACGGTCATGGCGGCGAAATTAGCGTCACCTCCACCGCCAAGGAAGGCACGACCTTTATCGTCTCGCTTCCGCGCGGAGGTGATTGCCCCGCAAATAACAATTTGAAGCCTGACCTTTAAAGCTCAGTTCCGACTGCTCCGCTAACTTCATCGACTGGAACTGACAACTTGCGTTCTGTAGCGCTCAACGACGCCCACCACCGCTGTAAAAGTTGTTTTTAAACGATCAGCTCTTCATGCCTGCGCCTTAAAACCGAGTTGTCCAGAATGCAATGCCAGATACACGTCTCGCACTCCGCCTGAATCTCTGAGTCAACAAATGCTTGTAGATGGCTATCGTTCAGTAAAAAAGCTGTCATCATGTCCTAATCCAATGCTGTCCGAATCTCTAACGTCTTTATATGTAATAGGTTCCTTCAGGCCGTAGCGCGCAAGTGTGGACCGATGGAAACCCTCGGAACAAGCATTTTTACGTGTGGCTCCTCCCAGAACGCCGCAGTTGGCAACCCTGATATCATTTCCTACCGCTAATCTTTTTTCCGATACTAGGGTTAATGTCACTATTGCAGTAAGATTGGCAGCTTCCCAATATACGCTTGATGCACTCCATCTCGAACCTGATTGCTTAAGGAAGTAGAGAAGCAAGAGTTGTAAAAGACCGGCTTGTAGCCCTTGCTTCTCCAAACAACCAATAGAAAAGGTGGGAATTCGTTCCACGCTTTACTCTGGCAACCATTATGCCACTGGAGCAAGGATTTCGGCGAGCTGAAAATGGACCCGGCGAAACGTCAAAACTACCTAGAAGTGGGAGTGCCTATCTCAAGCATGCGGTCGCTGACCTGACGCTGCACAACCTGATCCTCTAGTCAGTCTCGATCACTCAAGAAATAATAAAGTTCAATCAAGTAAAGCCCATACGTGGTTCAACCATGCTGCGGAGACTATCGATACTATTTTGAATAGTATCTATTAATAGGTGTGGCGTCATGGAACGTTAACTGCGCATACTTTAGTATGCCTGTGGGCGCGGTAGATATTAACCCAAGGATAAATATGCTGAAAACAAAAGTTCTGCCGTTGATGCGGGCGCGCCATCATTCCCTGCAACTTGTACATTCACGTATCGAACTCATCCTTTATCGCGTAAGGCTAACAGCCTTGATTCTTTCTGCGCTGATGCTGGCCTGGGTACCGCTAGATCTTACATTTTTGTCGTGGAACGACGTCAAAGGTGTCGTCTTTGCGCGCGTTATCGCCTCTCTCACTCTCGGCTGTATGATATTCTATAAACCACGAAGTCTGACGCCGGCACTTGCTGCGCGGCTGATGGCCGTGATGCTGACGATTCCGCTGGTATTTTTCTTCTATGTCAATTCGACTCTTGTGACGATTACTTGGAGTAAAGACATCCAGTTCATTAAAAGCTCCTATGCACATTTTCCTATACTCATAGCCATGATGCTAAGTCTCTTCCCACTAACGGCCGTTGAAGGCATTGCCTTTAGTATGGGCATTACGACGGTGACCATCTTTTCGCTACTCATACACACCTCTCCTGACTATATGCTGGTTGATCTTGGAACGATTTGGATACAGCTTGTCGTCACCGCTCTGTCTGTAGTCGCTGCCATGAGCCAATTGCATTTTATGTCCGGATTTATTGAATTTTCGACGCGTGATGACATGACCAAATGCCTGAAGCGGGATTTTGGCATGACGCTGCTGGATACATTGCTGGCCACGCATGCGCGAAAGAAACATCCGCTCACTATCTTCTTTATTGATCTCGACCACTTTAAGCGGGTGAATGACACCTTCGGCCATGATATCGGCGATCAGGTTCTTTTTAATGCTGCGGAAGCAATAAGGACAGCCTTGCGGAAGCAAGACAGCGTTATACGCTGGGGCGGTGAGGAATTCTTGGTGATTTTACCGGATACCGCCATGAAGGATGTAGGTCCAATTCTGGAGAGGCTAGAGATCAACGGCTTTGGTCAATTACCAGATGGCGAGATACAAACCGGCAGCATCGGGATTGCCGAAGTCATTGAAGATTTGACTGGCACTTCTTCTGAACTCGTCAAACTCGCAGACGACCGCATGTACAAAGCGAAAAAGGGGGGCGGGAATGCAATTGTGACAAAAACTAGTCGCTCTCCGCTTGTCCCCGCCTTAGGGCTTACTCCCAATTCAGAGACGATCCCTTAAGTTACAATTTGGCAGCCTAAGCAGCCTAAAGGAAATGGCTTCCGCATATCTCCTATGCTGCACAAGTTCTTGCGTGGAAGCATGGGGATACGGCCTGTGCCGTTTATCGAAGCCCCTTGCGGCTGCGAGGGGTAAGACCCCTCCTCTGGATTTGCATCCTCATAAACTTGCAAAAGCGATTGAACCCCGAAGGGCGAAGACGCTTTTCTCCACAAGTGTTTCGCCGAGTGCTGGCTGTCGATACGAGCTGCTCAGTCCGCGTCATGAAGGCCTCGATGTCGCGGTCAGAAAGACAGGAACGAAACATGACGTACATCATCACGACGCAGGAACTCGAACACTTGAGCGAAGCGGAACTGCACCAGGAGTTTCATGCGATACTAAACGATCTCGCACGCCACAATATGGCGGCGCCCGATGCCCGCTGGCGAAAATAATACTTGAAAACATCCGTCGCGCAATTGAGCGCAGAAGGGCGCTAACGGCTACGCCCGCGCTTCTCACGCAGACTCAACGAAGGTGTGCTTCTCGATGATGCCTCCGCTCAACCTGTTAATAATTGTTAAAGGGGGGCATGAGATCAATATATGAACAAAATAAAAACGAAAATAACCTTGGTAAGGAGAGACGGGAAACGAGACAGGAAATTACAAATGATCCCCGATTTTTAAAAAATGCTTTCCAATGAATTGGGGAAAAATTGTCAAAATTCCAGCAAAAAAGTATTGAAAAAGCGCTCACGAATCATTTAATAATATCTACACGACGCTACGATATCTACACAGTACGAGACGAGACGAATAGAGAACCAAGACCCCAAGCGGGCAGTCCCCTGTTCTGTGGGACGAATACATAGGTGGCCGCTACAATGCGCCCCAATTACGAGAGCCCGAAGGCGTTAGATGAATCTAAGCCTTCGGGCTCTTTCCTTTTCGCCCGCCTTCGCGATCTTTCATGGCGCGTGTCGCCTGCGCGCGTTTCAAAGGCAAAGTCCCTTACGCTGGCAATCTCTACGATGCCGCGGAAGATGTTATCTATCGTCGTGCCGGGGATTCGATTGAAGGGATTGTCGTGGTCCCAGGAATGGACTCGATCGATGCCTCCGCCATATATGCCGCCCTGATCGCATCGGGCGCCGCCACAGTCAAGATTTTCACCGATGGCGATCTATCGACGAAGACTGCCCGATCCAAGCTGGAAAAAGCAGAAATAAAGGCCGCAATGGCGAGCAACATAATTCTACTGAACAATGATGGGTGTACAGCCTCCCAACGTCTTGAACTGAGGATCGCGTATCTTGAGAGAGAATTGGCCCCCGCCCGGACGGCCCAAGCCGCTATAAAGAAATAACCTACTTCCTGTGTTCCGCTCCTGTTCCGGGCAATACATTCCCTGCTTTGCTGGAGAAATTCCCTGTTATTTTTGCGGGAATTTCGAACTCCATTGGCTGGAAATTATAGGTATTTCAGCTAGAAACACCCGGCAGCAGCTTAAGCGCCCACCCCGGAAATCGCGCATATTCCCTGTTCTTTCCCTGTAGAGCAGGGAATTTGACCCAAAGAATAGTTATCGGTAGACTGCCCACACCACCAACCCTTCCCCCCACATAGAACCCGCATGAAACTCTTCGCATTCTATATCGGCGGCAGCACGCCAACATCCCTGATCGAGGTGCATGACGTACGATTCGCGGCGGCGGAGAGAATGGAAGACGCCTATGCCGGCATCCGCGACAGCTGGTGGGGCACGCCGGAAAGCCTGCACCTGGATTGCTGGGGCGAGCTGACGAGCGCGGACGGGCATAACATTTCGTTGAAAGACACGGCACAGGTGCGTGAAGAAAAATTGTGGTTCGTCAATCTGGGCGGTTACGATCCGGCGGATTTCAACGAGCTGCACAAAAATATTTTCGTCGTCGCGCCTACGGAATCAAAGGCGAAAGTCCGCGCGCTTAAAACCATCCTCGACTGGAAAGGTCACCACAAGGACGAGATGTACGCGGTGGAGGGGATCGCCAGCATCAGCGATATCCTGTGCAAAAGCGGCCATCATATCCATCTGGAAAAAACAGATGCGCCTGTGCCCTTCACGTTCAAATACGGCTTCAATCCCGCGATCCGGAAAAAGCCCTGAAAATTACGCGTGTTTGGGCGGCAAAGGCTGCGCGCTGTTCGCGGGGGCTGGCTTGGCATCGGATGTTTTCGTATAGGTGACCTTGCCATTTGCAACGGCGGCAAAGACGTTATGCTGCGGGGCGAGGATCGAATGGTGCGCGACGCTGATGACGATACCGTGGCTCATCCGGCCCAGCAATTTGGGGTAAAGTTCTGTTTCGGATTTTGCATCCAGCGCGGCGGTGATTTCATCAACGATCAACACCTTGGTTTCGGGCGCATGTAAAAATATGCCCGCGAAGCCGACCTTGTTTTTCTGCCCGCCGGATAGCGTGTTTTTCCAGTATTCGCCGCGCTTCGTCACATCGTCCATCGCGCCGACAAAATCGCCAAGACCGGCATCGGTCAGCGCCTGTGCCACCTGTTCGGATGTGTATTTTGATATCGCATCGGGCGCGCAGACGATGCCGCGCAGTGTACGGTCGGGGAAATATTCTTCCTGTGGCACAAAGCGGATTTCCGGTGGCACGGTGATGTCGCCGCTGCCGCCCAATAACCACGCATTGCGCATCGCGGCCAGCGCAGCCGATTTACCGCAACCTGCAGGGCCGCTGATGATCATGCGGTCGCCGGGGGACAGGGTCAGATTGCCGAATTCTACCAGCGGCGTGCCATCGACCGCGTGCAGAACAAGATTGTTGAACACAACCGCATCCGATCCCGCCTGTTCGGTCAGGTTCACGCGCGCGGCGGCCGGTTTTGTAACGGGCACGGGCGATGGTGCCGCCTTTTTCTTGAATATTTTCGACAGGAAGTTTTTCACGGTTTGGGTCCCGCCGGTATTTGCGGTTTAGCTGGTGCAACCGCAGCCTCGGGTTTGGGCACGGCTGGCTTGCGGACCGTGATATCGGCCTTGTTTTCCTCGAGGTCTTTCTGGAAGTCCATCAGCTGGCTGACATTCGCCGACCATGTGGCGATTTGCGTATAGCCTTGCGGGAACCAGCTGATCGCCTGATAGAAGTTGCCGTAGACCTGCCGCGCGAGCTCAAGGCCGCCGAGCGTCGCTGCACCCGCGAAGAATTTCGGCGCGGAAAGCGCGATCGGCACGATGGATGCCGTATTCCAGTTCAGCGTGCTGACAAGGCCGGTGCGCCAGTTGAGTTTATAAAATTCGCGGCGCTTGGCATCGAGGCTGTTGAATTCGTCGGTCAGCGTTTCTTTTTCAACGGGCTCCAAACCGGCCAGCGCGATCGGTTTTGCGTTATCGCGCACGCGCACCAGTGCATGGCGGAATTTGGCTTCGTGGTCCATCAACCCGCGCCAGATTTTGCGCATCGATCCGCCCGTCCAGTGGCTGGCCGCGTGGGCGACCACCGCGCAACCGACCGCCGCACCCACCATGATCGGCGCGATATGCCAGAGCATGACGGAGAACGTGGCAAGCCCGACGAGCGAGCGGAACAACCCAAGCGACAGCGACAGCGTGGTGCCGGTCACGTTGTTGACCGTTTCGGCAATCCGCTGGTCCGGGTTTTGCGCGTATTTTTTGTTATGCTGCAGGCGCAGGTACGATTTTTCGCCGAGCCATGCTTCGCTGAATTGTTTCGTGAGCCAGCCGCGCCAGTTCTGGCCGAGGTTGGAGGTCATGTATTCGCGGCCGTTGCCGGCCAGCGCCGAGGTGCCGATGCCCAAAAGCGTCGCAACGCCCGAAACGCCGAAAACCAGTGCGTCTTTTGCGACCAGCGCGTTCAGCGCCGCCTGAAAACCGAGACCGACACCCGCCGTCAGCGCGATTTCCGCAACCGTGAGCGCCAGGATGCCCGCCAGCTGCCAGCGCGCCTTTGATTTCTGGTCCGATACCCAATAGGGTTTCAGGAACTTGATCTGGTCGATGACGCGGTGCTGCGGCGTCGTGTCGGCGACGTCGGGCTTTTCTTTGCTGGCGGTCGTGGCTTTGGTCATCCGAAACCTTGTTGGCCGCATGAATCAGGGTTATGTCAAAAAATAACCGGCATGTGTGTTTGGAGAAGTTAGACTAGCAACTCGGCGCATAATTGCAATATACCTTCAGTCTGTCCCTGCAGGAGTGTCCACATGAATCTTCCGCACTGCACCATTGCCGAAGCGCCGATTGCCGCGATCTGGACGCCAAAACGCGTCGCGGTTGCAGCGCGTTCAATACAGGAAGCCGCGCAGGTGAGTTACGCGCTGTGCGGATTGGTGACAAGTGCGGGATTCGACGCCGTTGCGCTGATAACGTCAGTGCTTGAATCCGGCAGTTCGTATAACAAAAAAATCGATGCGGTTATCGCGGCGCTTCAAGAACCGTTGACCGGTGCCGTCAATGCGGCTGCGCCCGGATTGGTTAAACAGCATCTTGCCAAAAACGCGCTGGAAATTACTTTCTTCGGCGTGAACAATGGTGATATGACGCTGACGCATGTTGCCTTCAAGACCAAAAAGCGCGGCAAGGACACGATCCTGCAACCGCAGCGCAAGGATTACCCCAATCCGGCAACGAATATCATGAGCGTAGAAATCGTGACTGCGGGTGCCGGTGATGCGGACGACGCGTTCCGCAAGGCGACGACGGGCCAGCAGGCACTGGTGTATCCTGAACAATCCCTGCAGAAATTCCTGCAGCTGGCGGGGCTGTATCCGGCCTGCATCGCCAAACTGACCGCAGAAGGCCTCGCGCGGCAGGACGTTACATCCGCGTAATCCGGTTTAGCCCGCAACCGCGGTCGCGTTGCGTTCGAAATAGTCTTTCTGTTCCTTGTCCATCCAGTCGGCAATGACATCCGCCGCATGGCCCAGATGCGCCATCACGGCCGCGGCCATTTCGATGCCGGGCGGCACGCCGCGCGCGACAAAAATCTGCGCATAACCCAGGCCGCGGAACGGTTCGGCCTCTTCTTCGCTCCGCACACTCAAGAATCGCTGGAGGTTAAGTGCCTGCGCACGCGGCAGACCCGCATAAACACGCGAGACACCGAGATCTGGCGAAGCGATGACCATGGTTTTATATTTGTCGATCTGGATCGAATCCCAGAAACGCAGATCCGCCTTGTCGCCATACACGACGGGGAAGCCGTTTTGCTGCGCCTCGGTGAATTTATCGTATTCACGCTCCACGACGATATAGGGCGTGCCTTGGGTGCCGAGGGCGGAGGCGACGGTCTGCGTCACGTCGTTCATGCCGATTACGATAACGGCATTAGGCCGCTCGGCGATGACTTCCGCTATCGATTCCGCATCCGCACGGCACAGCGTGCGGGAGAACCTTTTGCCGAAACCGAAGACGGCCGATGATATAGCCATGCTGATGGCAACCGCGGCGACCGCCGAATCCTTCAGCGCCGGATCGATCATTTCCTGCAGGCCAGGCTGCGCCAGAATAACGAATACGAATTCGCTTCCCTGAAACAGCAGCAGCGCCTGCTGCACCGCCGCCACGCGGCCTTCGCGCGCGATCATGAACAGCGCGAACACTGTCGCCGCCTTGACGAACACAAGCGCAAGCGTGATGCCAAGCGTAAGCCCCCATGCGCTGGCAAGCGCAGGCACGTTCACCGACATACCGACCGTGACGAAGAAAAAGCCCAGCAGCAGGTTGCGGAACGGCTTGACCTCGGTCTGGATAATGGCACGGAAAGGCGATTCGGAAATGATCATGCCCGCCAGAAATGCGCCCAGCGTCAGCGATAACCCGAAAGCCTGCGTCGCCATACCGGTTGCCAGCACGATGAGGAGCGCGATCATGGTGAAGGCATCGCTGTTGTTGAACCGCGCAAAGAAGCGGAAGCCGGGGCTGAGCAGGTATTTGCCCGCCAGTGTCGCAACCGTCACGCAGGCAACGCATTTAACTGCCGCCGTCATGAAAAGCGCCCCGACGGATACGCCCTGCTCGCCCATGCCGCTTGCCAAAATCAGCACGAAAATCGCGCAGATATCCTGAAAGATCAGCACGGCCATCGTGCGGCGGGCGAGCGGCAGTCCCGCCATTTTACGTTCCGCCAGCACTTGCGACACCACGGCGGTCGATGACAGCGCCAGCGTGATCGCCAGCAGAATATCAACCTGCGTCGGCAGCGTGAAGAAATATTCAAGACCCGCATAGAAACCCAGCGCCGACAGCGCCACCTGCGCGGGCCCCAAAACGAAAATACCCTTGCGTTCCGACCACACATGTTTCATCGAAAAATGCATGCCAATATCGAACATCAGGAACACAACGCCCATTTCGGCCAGCAGGTGGATCATGTCGTCCTGCGGGATGATATCGAGCCCGTATTGGCCGAAGGCGACCCCCGCCAGCAAAAACCCCACGATCGGGCTGATGCCGATGGCGGGCAGGAACAGCACGCTGGCAATGCCGGCGGACAGCAGGACGGAAACAGCAAGAAGCGGCTGGGAGGACATGGCAATCCGCAATCAGTCTTGGGTTAAGCAGTATCTATGCAGAAAAGTATAATGCGGCATCTGGCGGCTTGCACACCTTTTATGCCGTCACGAAATGCGCAGCATGAGGCTTAGGCGCATCACGCCGGATTAAACGCCGCAAATAAAAAGGCTGCCATCCTGTACGGCAGCCTTTTTATTTGCGCGTATTCCAAGGATTAGTCGAGCGCGGTGCCATTCGCCTGGCGGATCACTTCCCGGTCGATGGGGTCGTTTTTAGCCTGCGCGAGGATAACGCCCGGAATCTTGATAGCTTCGAAGTTTTTGTATTTTTCGGGGATACCCGTTTTCTCGGGGATGCCGGCGGCGGTCATCTTGCGCAGGTAGCGCACCATTTTTTCGACCACGACCCATTTGTTTTCGCCATGTTCGGCGGTCAGGCCGTAATGGGCGGCGACCTGGATGCCACCTTTGGCCTTGCCGACCTGCGGCACGTTGTTCTGTTTGTGGAGCTGTTCGATATAAATCGTTTTGTCGGCGGTCATCGCAATATTCCCTGTTCGGTGATTACCGTCACTTTATAGCGCAAATGCTCTGTTTTAGCCAGATAGACATTTTGCCGGTTAAATCGGGGGGTTTTATACGTTCATCTTGTGCTAACGCCCCGGCTCGGCTATTTTCAGCCTCCCGCCCCGTGACCGATCGGGGCCGCCCTAGCAAAGAGCCTGTCAGATGCCCGCAAAAAAAGCCCCCGCCCTCAACCGCAAGCCCGGCCTGTACATTGCTCCCGCCGGCAAGAAAGGCCGCGGGCTGTATTGCCGCAACGCGATTAAAAAGGGCGAGATCCTTGAAGTGACGCCCGCCCTGATCCTGAACGACAAGGACACGGTCAATGCCGAGCCGACGATCATCAACGATTATACCTTCGTGATCGGAGACCTTAAGAAAACGACGCTGGCGCGCGCGAACATCAAGAAGGCGGGCGATGCCAGCGCGATTGTCATGGGCATTCTTGCCTATTGTAATCATGACGAAAAACCAAATGCCGAAATCATCTGGGACGAACAGGGCACGACGCTGTATTACATGCTGCGCGCGACCGCCGCTATCAAGAAAAACACCGAAATCTGCACCAGCTATGGCGAGGGCTGGTTCGAGGACCGCAAGTAACCCCGGTCAGGCTTTCTTGTTCGAAAAGAAGCCCATGAAATCCTTCACCATCAGCGTGCGGCTCATATCGACATAGTTATTGTCGGTGTGGAAATCGCGCGCGCGGGGCTTGTCGTCCTCCACCTCCAGCAGCAGGGCGCAGCAGCCGTCGTCGCGGGCGATTTTCTCCAGCGCCTTGAGTGTTTGGGCGCCCAGGCCGCGGGCGCGGTGTTCGGGCTTGATATAAAGGTCGTCAAGAAAGGCCGTGTTGCCGCCGAATTCGACGCTGTAGCTGAAGCACAGCACGCAATAGCCGCAAACCGCACCGTCATCGACGATCAGCCACGATGTGACATAGGGGGAATAATCCAGCGTACGCACCAGTGCCGCTTCACCGGCGGGCGACAGCGCACGACCGTCTTCGGCGTGGAAGGCGCGGCCCAGCGTCAGGAGTTCCTTTGAATCGGCGGCGGTTGCCTGTCTCAGTTCCATTTCTTATCCCTCTACGATCTTTCCGTCCTTCATGACGATATTTCGGTCGGTTTTGGTGGCGAAATCGGGGTCATGCGTCACGGCCACAACTGCCACCCCTGTTTCATGCGCCAGTTTCTTGAAAATATCAATCACGGCGGCAGTATTTTTGCTATCCAGGTTGCCTGTTGGTTCATCGGCCAGAATAACCATCGGTTCGTTGGCCAGCGCACGCGCAATCGCCACCCGCTGCCGCTCGCCGCCCGACATCTGGCCGGGTTTCTTGTTGGTTTTACCCTCCAGTCCCAGCGACACCAGCAGTTTTTCGGCGCGGGCGCGCATATCCTTGTCCGACAGCCTGCCAAGGCGGCGCATGGGCAGCATGACGTTATCGAGCGCGGAGAATTCCTGCAGCAGGAAGTGGAACTGGAACACAAAGCCGATTTTTTCCAGCCGCGTTTCCTGCCGTACCTTTTCGGTTGCCGTCGCAACATCGATACCCGCAATATTGATATGGCCGGAGGTGGGTTTGTCCAGCAGCCCCATCAGGTACAGCAGTGACGACTTGCCCGAGCCAGATGTGCCGCGCACGGCCAGAAATTCGCCGGATTTGACGGTCAGGCTGGCATCGTTCACCAGCGTGACGGGGATTTCCTCGCTCTGCAAAATACGGGTGACGTTATTCAAGGTGATGACGTTGCTCATCCGCTTGCCCCACGAATAATATCGACGGGGTGCAGGCGCGCGGCGCGGCGGGCAGGAATCCATGCGGCGAAGGCGGCAGAAAGAAGCCCCATGACGCCACCCGCCACATAGAGCCAGACGGAGCGGAACATGGGGAAGCCATCCATGCGCACCGGCACATCCTTGTTCAGCGACAGTTTCACGGAGGCGAGTATTTCAACCAGCACTGCCCCGCAGGCCCAGCCCGCCAGCACACCGATAATGCCGATCACCACACCCTGAAAAAAGAAAATGCCGACCACATCGGATTCAGAAAATCCCATGGATTTCAGAATCGCGATATCGCGGTATTTTTCCATGACCGATGACGAGATGATGTTATAGATGCCAAACCCCGCCACCAGCAGGATGACGGACACCGTCGTGTACATGATTCCATTCTGTACCACGAACAATTCGAAAATGTTCTGGAAGGCTTCCTGCCAGCTTTCGGCCTTGTAGCGGAATTTGCGTTCCAGCGACGTCGCCACCTGCGGCGCAGAATCGACGTCATCGAGGCGGATATTGATCTGGTTTATTTTATCGACCTTGTTCTGCAACACCTGCACTTTTTTGATATTTGCGTACGACGTGCCGGAATCGACCTGCGTGACGCCAGAATCGAAAATGCCGACCACCTTCATCTGCATGATGACGCCGACCGGCGATATCACGTTCAGTCGCGACCCCATGTCGAGGCCGATTTTATCGGCCAGCGCGCGGCCAAGGATGATGCCGTTTGATGTCGTCAGCAAGTTTTCGATCCGGCCCTGTTTCATGTCGCGGGCAAGCTTGCTGGCATTGCGTTCCAGCCGCGGATCGACGCCGTAAATCGTTGTCGAAACATCACGCCCGCCGTAGCGCAGAAAGGCCTGGCCCGACGTTATAGGCGAATAGGTAAGGCCGGGCATTTCCTTTAGCCCCTCGACAATCTGCCGATAATTACGCACGCCTTGCGTTTCTTCCTTGGGCTTCAACCCGCGGATGACCGTGACGGCATCGGGATAGCGCACGACGACGGGCTGCGCTTCCGGTTCTCGGAATTCGTCGCTGATCATCACATGCGGATATGAATCGACAAGACGCTTGATGAAAAACTGGTGCATGCCCTGCAGCATGCCGGAGATGGCGATGAAGAAGGCGACGCCCAGCATGACGCCCACGACCGATATCGCGGCCTGCCGTTTGCGGTTCACAAGGTAATGGACGGCGACATACCCGATCATTTTTTGTCTTCAGGCGCGCGGGCAAGGATGGTTTCATCGCCGGTCAGGCCGGACAGGATTTCAACGACCTTGCCGTCCGATTTACCGGTTTTGACAGGTGTTTTGACGGGTTTCGCGCCGGCAATCCAGACGGCGTTGTCGTTCACCGCTTCGGCGGGCACGACCAGCGCGTTTTCGGATTTATCGGTCACCACATTCACTTCGATCGTCATGCCGATCAAAAGCGGGGTATCGGCGGGCAGTGCGATACGCACGCGGAAATTCTTGTTCACGGGGTCACCCTTCGGCGTGATATCGGCAATTGTGCCCTCCAGAACTTGTCCCGCAATCGCATCGGCCTTCAGCAGCGCTGTCTGGCCGCGTTTCACTTTCAGAATATCTTCTTCATCGACATCGGCGGTGATGCGCAGGTTCTTGGTTTCACCCAGCCAGAAAACGGTTTGCGCGGGCGATTTCACTTCGCCCGGTTCGATATCGCGGCGCAGGATCACGCCGTCGATGGGCGACACCAGCGACATGCGTTCGATCACCAGTTTCTGGTTGTCGATGCGCGACTGCACTTCATCGTAATTGCCGACAGCGTCATCGAACGCTTTTTTGCTGATATAGCCCTTGTCCAGCAGACCCTTGTTGCGGTCAAACTCGTTTTTCATCTGCGCCAGGCGCGATTCGTATTCCTGCAGCTTCGCGCGTTCCGCCGCATCATCGGCGCGGGCGAGCATCTGGCCCTTGGTGACCACCGCGTTGTCATCGACCAGTACCTCGGCATAGCGCGCGGTCAGTTGCGGGGCGACCTGCAGCCAGCTGGTGGGTTCCACCTCGCCGGTGGCATAGACGGCTTCGACGATATCTTTGCGGAAGGGTTTCACGGTGTCTGAAGCGGTCGTCGTGCCCGCACCGCGAAAATGCAGCAACGCCGCTGCTGCGGCCAATATCAGGACAATGACGAGAATAATTTTAAGCGCGCGCATGATGGGTTCCCCTGCCGTCATTATATAACGCATGACAGGTGAAAATCACGCACGGCGCATGATAATTATGGTGAATTAAGGCTTCAGCCCTTTTTGCTTCGGCTTGGACGTGTCGATTGCGGGCGCGGCATAGCCGAGTTTGGCAGGGGCGATGGGGGCGTAGCTGACGATTTCCCTGAAATGCGTATGCACGGGGTCGGCATCGGATGACAGTTCCAGTTTTTTCTCGCCAAACGCCTTGTCGAGGTAACGCCTTGCAACCAGCGCCTTGCGCGCATCGCCGAGCGTCAGGTCATGCGCCGCTTCTTCCACCAGCAGCGCGCCCGACAGCACATCCGCCATATGGTCGAGCAGCTTGCGCGCGAAACGCTCGCCGTCCTGCGGATGGGCGCGCAGATGCAGCAGCGCGTTCATCGCTTCCTTCAGCCCTTTATCGAGCAGTGTTTTTTCGGCGGCGAGTTCGGCGGGCAGCGCATCGGAAATTTTGCGGATTTTTTCGATGAACACATCATCGCCCGGTTCCTTGCCCACCACCATGCGCAGCAGTTCCAGCGCCTGAATGTTTGCAGGGCCTTCCCATACCGTCAGCACCATGGAATCGCGGTACTGGCGCGCGGTCGGGAATTCTTCGGTGTAGCCGTTGCCACCCACCATTTCGAGCGCCTTTTTGGCAGATTGCACGGCATCCTCCGCCGTGCGGTATTTGGCAAGCGCGGTCGACAGGCGCAGCCATGTACGCTGTTCTTCGTCCTTCAGCGCGACATCGAATGTCTTCGCGGCCTCGAACGCCAGCGCCGTTGCGGCTTCGGAGCGCACCATCAGGTCGAACAACTCGTTTTGCACCATCGGGTAATGGATGATTTCCTTGCCAAACGCCTTGCGGTGCGTCGCCCAGCTGGCGGCCTCCAGAAATGCGCGGCGGGTGACGCCGGCCGCGCCCATGGCATTGTGAATGCGCGAATATTCCAGCGCCTCCATCATGATGCGCAGCCCGTGCGGCGGGGCTGCGATTTCGATGACTTCCGCGCCTTCAAGGTCGATTTCGCCGGTCGCCAGACCCTTGGTGCCCAGTTTGTCTTTCAACCTGCGGATGTTGTAACTGTTCTGTTCGCCATTCGCGAGATGGCTGGGGACGAGGTACAGCCCCAGGCCCTTGCTGCCCGCAGGCGCGCCTTCGGGGCGGGCAGTTGCCAGCGCAAGGCCGGAATTGGCGTTGCTGGTGAACCATTTCAGCCCGTGCAGCGTGATTTTCCCGCCGTCTTTCTTGGCAACCGTCGTCGTTGCGCCCACATCTGATCCGCCATGCAGTTCGGTCGCCCAGGTGCCCCCGGTTTTCGTTAACCCGTCCATGCGCGTCATTTCGTGCAGATACGCTGCGCGCACATCGGCAGGCGCGAATTTATCCAGCACATAGGCAACCGCGCCCGTCATGGTGACGGGGCAATGCACGGAAATATCGGATTGCGACAGCATGTAGCCCATGGTGAAGCTGAGCAGATGCGGTTCGGCGTACTTATCGGCAAAAGACAGGCCGATAGCGCCGCGTTTATAGACTTCCTGATGCGCTTCTTCGTATTTCGCGTTAAAAATCACGCGGCTTTTTTTCTCGCCCAGCTTGTTGTGGGTTTCAAGCTGCGGCGGCGCGATACGGTCGCTGTAGGAAGCCTGTTCATCTAGCGGCCCGCCCGTGAACGCGCCGAAATCTTTCAGGCGGTCGAAGTTACGTTCCAGCATTTCCGGCGCGATGCGTTCCAGAACGCGCTGTGCGTTCAGGTCATTTGCAAAAAAATTTTCGCCGCGCGTTTCTTTGGGATAAATTGCGGGCGTTGCGGTTTTACGGGGGGAAAACGCTGTCATGGCCCTACATACTCCATAATGAATTTTACGAATCATGCGCCGCACGTCTTGAAAACTCAACCCCCTATTGACGGTATATCTGAACGGTGCAAGGATACTAAACAGGGGATGATGCTTAACGGGGTGTGCTACATGGGGAGTTCCACAAAATGACTGCCACGCACAAAGCTGATTTACAGAAAAAATTCCGCTATCACCACGGCAACCTGCGCGAAGCCGCGATTACTGCAGCACTGGAAATTCTGGCGCGTGATGGCGTTGCGGGACTTTCGCTCCGCGCACTCGCCAAGGCAACCGGCGTCACGCCGACTGCCTTTTATGAAAGCCATTTCGGCGACAAGGATGAATTGCTGGCCGCGGTTGCAGAAACCGGCTTCCAGCGCCTTGCCCTGCAAATGGCGGAAGACGCAACCGGCGCGCCCAGCACGCAGGAACGCATCGAACGTCTGGCCGTCAGCTATATCCGCTTCGCCACGCAGAACAAGCCGCTGTTCCAGCTGATGTTCGGCCGCGAATTGTCGGACATGAAACGTTTCCCGACGCTCGCCATGACGGCAGGCAAAAGCTATTCATTGATTTCGGCGGCGCTGTCGAAACGCACGGACGGCGCGGAAGATGCGCGTTTCCTGACCGTTGCGATCTGGAGCCTGTGCCACGGCCTGACCACGCTGGTCGTCGATGAAAAGCTGAAGCCGGAACAATTCGGCGTCGATACAACCGAAGCCTTCGTCAAGAAGACCATCGGGTTGTTCGGCAGCCATCTGGCTTAAGCGAACTTTTCCAGCAACCGTTGCACCTTACGCGCATATGACGCGCCGAACAGTCGCGTATGCACAAGCAGCGGGTACAGGTTATACAAATCCGCCCGCTGTTCAAAAAATCCGGGGCGGATCGGGCGGATATCGTTATAGCGGTTAAAGAACGTATCCGTGAAGGTCGAGAACAGCTTGATGAACGCAAGCTCGATTTCGGGATCGGCGTAATAGATCGCAGGATCAAGGAACGCCGCGATACGGCCGCGGCAGGCAAGGATATTGCCGCCCCAGACATCGCCATGCACCAGCGCGGGCTTGGCATAGCCCTTCAGCATATCGGGCGCACGCGCCGCCAGCTTCTCGATTGCTTTCATCGTCTTGCCGTCGATCTTGGTTTCCTTCAGCGCCTCGCGCGCCATATATAGCAGGCGTTGTTCAACGAAAAATGCGGGCCAGTCTGTTGTCTGTGTATTCGGCTGGCGCAGTGACCCGATTAGCGTGTCGCGCTCAAGGCCATATGTATCCGCCGTGATTGAATGCAGGTCGGCAAGGATATCGGCGGCGATGCGCTGGCCGGTGTCATCAAGGCCGTACTGCGTTTCGACGAATTCCATGACGATGATGTGTTCATTGCTATAGAACACAGCCGGCACGACAAGGCGCGAGCGGGTTTTGAGATAATGGAGCATGAAGGCTTCGGTATCGAGGCCCCGCTCCGCCACCTTCGCCACCATCACGCGCTTGTTATCCAGCACGATGCGATATATCTGCGCGTTGTTCGCGGCAGACAGGGGCGCGATTGTGGTGATGCGCCCCTTCAGTTCTTTTTCGACTTCCAGCTTCAGCGCGGGGGTGATCATAGGTTGTGATCCTTCCGTATTGTCGTCAGCAATTCTTCGCAGCGTTTATGCACCAGCGCATAGACATGTTCGAAATCGGGTTCCGCCCCGTACCACGGGTCGGGCACATCGCCGGATTCGAGGAACATGGCGATCTTTGCGCGCGGATTTTTCGGGGCGCGGGTATTGATGATGGAAAAATGGCCGTTATCCATCGCGAAAATATAATCAAATTCGGCGTAATCCTTGACCGATAAATGCCGCGCCTTTTGCCCCGCCAGCGACACGCCGTATTTCGCCGCCATACGGGCGGAGCGCGCATCGGGCGGATCGCCCACATGGTAGCTTTCCGTGCCGGCGGACGCGATCCTGAACTCATCCTCCAGCCCCGCATCCTCGGCCAGATGGCGGAACACGCCCTCGGCGGTGGGGGAGCGGCAGATATTTCCGGTGCAGACGAATAAAACGCTGATCACGCTCTTGCCTTTGACTGCCGCATCTGTGATTCTTGGCGCGGTAACATAACTCCGCGACAGAGATTCATTTTGGCATTGAAACCCGCCCGTTTGCAATGGTCCGACGACGGCCAGCTGCGCAGCCTCGATTACGGCGATGTGTATTTTCAGCTGAAAAAAGGGCTGGATGAATCGCGCTATGTGTATCTTGACGGCAATAAGCTGCAAGAACGGTTTGCCAATGCGGCGGGCGCGTTCCATATCGCGGAAACCGGATTCGGCAGCGGGCTGAATTTCCTTTTGACGGCGCAATTATTCTCGCAAAAAGCGCCTGCGGATGCGCGGCTGGTGTATGCCAGCATTGAAAAGCATCCCGTGCAGTGCGCCGACCTTGAAACCATTTATGCGCATTTCGGTGAATTGTCGCCGTGGTCGCAGCCGCTGCTGGAACAATATCCGCCGTTGATCGACGGTTTCCATACGCTTCATTTCATGGGTGGGCGCGTGACATTGATATTGCTGTTCGGCGATATCGCAGATGTATTGCCGCAATTGCAGGGAAAATTCGACGCCTGGCATCTGGACGGCTTCGCGCCGAAATATAACCCCGATATGTGGACGGAGAATGTTTACGCGCAAGTGGCGGCACGCACGAAAGCCGGCGGCACGGTCGCATCGTTTTCATCGGCTGGCCATGTACGGCGGGGTTTGGCGGCGGCGGGGTTCGCGGTCAAAAAGGTCAAGGGTTTCGGATTTAAATGGAGCAGCACGACGGCGGTGATGCCGGGTGAAGCGGCGGTTGTTCCGGCATACAAAAAAATTGCCGTGCTGGGGGCGGGCATTGCGGGCTGCAGCGCGGCGCATGCGCTGGCGATACGCGGCCATGCGGTGACATTGATTGACCGCCATGACGGTGCGGCGCAGGAAACATCGGGAAATCCTGTCGGTATCGTTTATCCGAAACTGACCGCAGAGGTGTCACCGATGGGGTCTTATCATGCCCATGCCTTCAGCTTTACGCGCAGCCTGCTGGCGGATTTGAAATTACCCTCATGGCGCGCCTGTGGCGTGACGCATCTGGATAGGGATGATGCCGAAGCACAAAAGACCGCGCAGGTATTAAACAATAACGATTTTCCCGCCGATTACGCGCAATTGTGCGAAAACGGGTATCACCAGCCCATGGCGGGGTTTTTGTCGCCTCCCGAATTCTGCGCGCAGCTTGCCGCACATCCGAACATCACAAAACATTTCGCGGCATCGATTGAAAATATCGAACAAGTGGCAGATGGCTGGAAGGTTCTGGGCGTGTTTTACGACGCGGTCGTGATTGCGTTTGGCAATAACAGCAAAAGTTTTTCGCAAACAAGCTGGCTGCCGCTGCAATCGCTGCGCGGGCAAATCACGATGTTAAAGCCAACCAACGCCTCTGCCTCGCTGGATAAAGTGATTTGTCATGAAGGATATATCACGCCGCTACAAGCTGGAGAACATTGCATCGGCGCGACGTTTCAGAAAGAAGACGCAACCGTGCCGGATACGCGGCCTGCCGATGACCTTGAAAATCTGGCGAGCCTGAACGCGCATCTGCCGAAATTCGGCTTCGACGCCACGCATATCGCCGGCAGCCGCAGCGGATACCGCGCCACAACGCCGGATAAATTGCCGATGGCGGGAGCATGCGCCGATTACGCTGCCTATGTCGCGGCAAACCCGCAGGTGCGGGGCGGCGCAGGCGTCAATGAAACGCCGCGATTACACGGGTTATATATGTCGACAGGCTTTGGCGCGCATGGCATGACGGGCGCGCCGCTGGCGGGTGAAATTATTGCGGCGGAAATTTCGGGCGATCCATTGCCCGTACCCGCTGGCCTTGCCGAACGGTTGCTGCCGGAGCGATTTATCCTGCGGGCATTGAAGCGGAAAGAAATTTAAACCTGCGTCACGCGCATATCGACCGGCAGGGTATTGTCGCTGACGGGTTCGAACGTGTTCGCATAGGCCGGCATAAAGCGGAAATCCCACCATTCCTGCGGCAACGGCAAAATTTCGCGGCCTGCGTCTTTGGCGGCCTCGACCATCGCATCTTCCAAAAGTCTGCGGTGTGCCCGCACAGCGGGTGACAATTTGGTGTAATTGCGGGCGGCGGGATTGTTGGCGGGGTCAGTCGTCAGGTGGTCAAATGACGTGCCCATATCGACCTGATCGCCGTTTTCGGTCAGCAGGATAATGTCGATGGCCATGCCGCGCGGGTGGCCGCCTCTGCCGGGCGGCGACAGCAGACGGTTCGGTTCCTGCAGCCAATGCGGGTTGGCCTTCACGATATCGGTTTCAGCCATCAGCGCCTGCGCCTCGATCGTGCGCAGGCAATCTTTCAATTCGAAAATATAGCCGCCTTTTTCAAAGCAGATATCGGCAGCGCGGAGGATGATCGGCGCGAGCTCGCGGTGGCACCACATTTTTGCTTCGGGACGATAGATACCAACTTTAAAAATATTATCCGGATGTTTCGGCTGGGCATAGACGACGTCGATCTTCACCGGATGACGCGTGACAAAACGGCCAAGGTCGACAAGGTCGCCCGGATAAATTTTTATCAGTTCGACCATTAACCGGAGATTTCCGAGAGTTTTTTAGCCGTCGTAATCTGCTGCGGGTCCATTTTCACTTCGATCAGCGTCGGCTTCTTCGACGCAACCGCCGCCTTGAACGCGGGCAGGAATTCGGCGGTCGTTGATACCGTCACGCCCGCCGCGCCGTAGGAGCGCGCCAGCGCCGCAAAATCGGGGTTGGTGAGGTCGGTTGCCGATTTGCGGCCGGGGTAATGTTTTTCCTGATGCATGCGGATCGTGCCGTACATGCCGTTGTTGAACACCAGCCAGATCGGGTGCGCGCCCTCATGCATGGCGGTCGCTATTTCCTGCCCCGTCATCATGAAACCGCCGTCGCCCATAAAGCCCACAACCACGCGGTCAGGAAAGGCGAGGCTGGCGGCGACAGCCGACGGCGCGCCATAGCCCATCGCGCCCGACGTGGGGGCGAGCAGGCGCATGGGACGGTCATAACGTACAAACCGCTGCGGCCAGCCGCTGAAGTTGCCGGCATCGGTCGTGATGATGGCGTCTTCCGGCAGGGTGTTGATGATGTCTTCAATCACACCGTCCAGATCGACCGTGAATTTATCGCGGCTTTTGACCGTCGACCACGCGCGATAACGCGTATTGAGAGATTTCGTCCATTCCGCCCAGTCGCCGCTGATGGTGACGTTTTCCAGCACGCGCGCGAATTCGCCAACGCTGGAATGGATGGCGAGTTCGGATTTGTAAACCTTGTGCAGTTCCGACGCATCGGGATAGACATGCACAAGGCGCTGTTTCGGCACCGGCGATGTGATGATCGTATAGCTCTGCGTTAGAATTTCACCAAGGCGTGTGCCGACCGCGATGATGACATCGGCTTCCTCGACCCTTTTCAGCAATTCGGGATCAATGGTAGTGCCCAGCACGCCGGCATAACATTCATGATTGTTGTGAAACGCGTCCTGACGGCGGAAACCCGCAATTACCGGCAGTTTCGATGCCGCCGCAAATTTTTCAAACTGCGCAATCGCCGTATCCGTCCAGCTGCCGCCGCCCACGATAATCAGGGGCTTTTTCGCATCGTGCAAAATCGTTTTCAGTTTCTCGATATCGGCGGGTTTCGGCGCGAAATGCGTAGGCGCGGTCGGATAGATGACAGCGACATCGGATTCTTCGCACAGCATGTCTTCGGGCAGCGCCACGACAACAGGGCCGGGTCGGCCGGTGGTGGCAACCTCGAACGCTTCCTTCATGATGCGCGGGATATCGGCGGCTTTATCAATCTGCACCGCCCATTTTGCGATGGGGGGCTGGAACATCAGGCGGTAGTCAACTTCTTGAAACGCTTCGCGCCCCATCATCTCGCGCCCGACCTGCCCGACCAGCAGGATAAACGGCGTCGAATCCTGCATGGCAGTATGAAGACCGATCGAGGCGTTGCAGGCACCGGGGCCGCGGGTAACGAAGCAGATCCCGGGCTGGCCTGTCAGCTTGCCATACGCCTCCGCCATGAACGCCGCGCCGCCTTCCTGGCGGCAGGTGATGACGCGCATGGCGTCTTCGCCATGCAGCGCGTCGAGCGCATCAAGATAGCTTTCGCCCGGCACGCAGAAAATTTTCTTCACGCCATGCGCGCGAAGGGATTCGATCAGGATATTGCCGCCGCTTCTGTTTTTCATGATCAACGCGCCACGCTGTAAATTGCGCCCACGATCGAGCTTGTGAAGAACCAGACGAAATAAAGGAACACGATCGCCACGCCCAGCTGCCCCATAAAGCTGCGCGGCATCATCTTCCACACCTCGCGCGCGATTTTCGTCCACTTGATCAGGTAGGGGTCGGCCTTCAGCAAATTTTCATCCTTGTCGGCGAGCGCAACAATGTCGAGGAAGCCACGCACCAGTTCGGGATGCGAGGTCAGGTTCCAGACGTCAAAAGGCCCCTTGGCCATCCACAGATCCCAATGATGGGTCTTGAGACGCTTCCAGACTTTCCAGAACGGGAACAGCGGCAGGCCCATGAATAAAGTCATCACGCAGGCGGCGACAAAGATGTAGAGTATTGTTAAAATCTGTGGGGTCATGAAACGGCTCGCATATACTGAGTGTTCAGCTTTCGGATACAACCTTCAGCCGGATTATATTCAACGCTAAGCGCATGAAAATAGCAAAAGTTTTTCTGGTTATCGCCGCCCTGACTGCCGCCTCTTCCGCCCGCGCGGAGGAGCATAAAACGCTGAAGATCGGCGTGTCGCAATACCCGTCCACGCTGAACCCTTACTTCGACGAAATGGTCGCCAAAAGCATGGTGCTGGGCGGCACGACGCGCCCCGTGACCGTGAACGGGCCTGACTGGAAGCCGCAATGCATGCTCTGCACGGAACTTCCAACTTATGAAAACGGGCGCGCGAAAAAGGAAAAATCGCCCGAAGGCACTGGCATCGCCGCCACCTATACGCTGAAAGATGATTTGTTCTGGGGCGACGGCACGCCCGTCACGACCAAGGATATCCTCTTCGCCTATGGCGTCGCCAGGCACCCGAAATCGGGCGTCGGGAATGGCGAGTTTTTCACCAAGGACATCGTGAACGTGACCGCGGATGACGCGCACAGCTTCACGATCCATTTCGCCAAGGAAAAATGCGACTTCGCGCCCATCGGCGATTTTTACCCGCTGCCGGAGCATCTGGAGCGCAAGATTTTCGAGAAAGACCCGGAAACCTATAAAAACCGGACGCTGTACAATACCGACAGCACCAATCCTGGTTTGTGGCTGGGGCCTTACAAGGTTGCCAAGGTTGAATCGGGCGCGTCCATCACGCTCGACAAAAACCCGCAATGGAAGGGCAGAGCGCCGTGGTTCGACAAAATCATCTGGCGCACGATTGATAACTCGACCGCGCTGCAGGCAAACCTGCTGGCGGGCGATGTCGATTATATTCCGGGCGAATTGGGCGTGATGCTGGACGAGGCGCTGATTTTTGAAAAGCGCCTGAGTTCCACCCGCCCCGGCAAATTCAACGTCACCTATAAGCCCAGCCTGACCTATGAACATATCGACCTGCCGGTTGATCGCGCACCGTTCAACGATATCCGCCTGCGTCAGGCATTGTTGTATGCAATAGACCGCGCAGGCATCAGCCAGCAGATTTTCGGCGGCAAGCAGGCCGTCGCGCTGTCGAACATGAACCCGCAGGATACGGTTTATACTTCCGATGTAACGCAATACCCCTACGACCTGAAAAAAGCGGGCGAATTGCTGGATGCGGCCGGTTTCAAGAAAAAAGACGACGGTTTCAGGTACGGCGCGGATGGCCAGAAACTGGTGATTTCGCTGGCGACCACCGCCGGCAACCGCACGCGCGAGACGATTGCGCAGGCCGTGCAGTCGGATCTGAAAAAGGCGGGCATTGAATTAAAAATCGACCTGCAGCCCGCGCGCGTTCTGTTCGGCGACACGATGCGCCAGCGTAAATTCACAGGCGGCGCGATGTATGCATGGATGAGCGCGCCGCAGTCGATCCCGAAAACGACCCTCTATTCCAGCATGGTGCCGACCAAGGAAAATAACTGGGCTGGGCAGAACTATACGGGCTATGTCAGCCCTAGGATGGACAAGATGATCGACGACCTCGACACCGTCTGCGCGCCCGACAAAAACCTTGCCCTGTGGCATGACCTGCAAAAAATGTATGCGGACGAGCTGCCCGCCCTGCCCCTTTATTATCGTGCGGACAGTTATTTCACGCCTGTCTGGCTGAAGGGTGTCACGCCCACCGGCCACCTGAACCCGTCCACACTCTGGATTGAAAACTGGAGCGCTGTTCCATGAGCCGCAAAAAACCGCCAAAACCGACGCCCGAAGCAAAGCAGCCCGTCGCAGTGCCGCAGGACGAACCGCGGGAAGAAAAAGGCACGTGGGAATTCCGTTCCGCCAAATTTGCATTGCGGGCGGTGGGCGTCTGTTTTTTCATCGCCTATCTTTCGTTCCTGACCCCGTCTGCCTTCACATGGGTGGAAACAAAATATGTGCGCAGCCTGCCGATTACGGTATTGCCGGAAAAAGCCGATTATTACCTGAACCAGGTCTATAAACCCGACAAACTCTACAAGCTGATTTCCAAGCGTCCGGTGTCGGAGATCGAGAAGACCATCGAAATCCTGATGCCGTACACGGCGCGCATGAGCACATTTACCTTCCTGTTTTATTCGTCGCGCCTTGACCA
>JBBRVE010000042.1:0-24025 GCA_038247245.1 Bdellovibrionales bacterium
AGGGATCCTGCCACGGACAAATGACTGGAAAAATATACCGTTTTCTGACAAACTGCGCGTACTTCATAAGGGTAGGATTTAGGAATGTTGGCTGAACTGAAAGCACAGGCGGTCGATGCCATTCGCCAGAGCTACGCGCTGCTGTCGCGCGAACAAAATTTGTCTCCCGATAATGAAGCTGTCACGCAGTCGCTGACGCATCTGGTGCGCACGCTGACGAAATGCCAGGCGCCCGAATTGATCAAATACCTCATGGATACGCCTGAACTTGCTACGGAACGCGAAAAGCTGCCGGTGCTGTGCGGCATCGCCGAATGCGAGATGGAAAAATACTGGGCGCGCAAGCTGCTGTCGCGCGCTGCATGCGATTTGGCCGAATTCTGGTACTTCCCTGAATACACGGCGCTTTGCCGCGCCGAAATCGAACTGTTCAAGCAACAGGACAGCTTCAGTCGTATCAGTTTTTTGGGGGCAGGGGCGTTGCCCATGACCGCCTTCATGCTGGCGCGCGAATGTCCTGATACCCCGATTGTCTGCGTCGATTACGATGCCGAGGCCTGCGAGCTGGCAAAACAGCTGAGTCGCAAAATCGGCCTCAAAGACAGCGTGAACGTGCAATGGATGGACGCCCTGCAATATACGCCCGTTGAAAACGAATTGGTGATCTGCGCCAGCCTGCTGTATGGTCGCGAAGAAATCTACCGCCGTCTTGATAGCCACGATTGTGCGTTGATCGTGCGCGATTCCGAAGGCCCGTATCAGTACCTGTATAAAGCAGCCGAGCTGCCGAACCATTCCAGCTTCCGCGAAATTGCAAAAACGCAAATCGACGCAATGCGCATCAATACCAGCCGCTATTTCGTGCGCGCCGCCAAGGAAGTTTCACATGTCATCGCCGCGTGATTTATCACCCGAAGATTCAACAGTAAAACTCGCGCAGGCGCTTGTGCGCGTGGCCAGTGTGACGCCGCTGGATGCCAAAGATCTGCCCGCCGCACAGGCGAGCCTCGACCTTGCTGCTGCCGCTGCCGCCAAGACCGGCGCGAAAGTGACGCAGCTGGATTTCAGCGGCGGCCATGCGAAATGGGATTACGCCGTCAATAACATCTTCCTTGAATGGTCGTTCGGCACGGCTGAAAAACATATCTGCTATATCGGCCACCTTGATGTTGTGCCGCCGGGCGACCAGAAAAAATGGACGGAAGACCCCTATAGCGGCAAGATCGAAGACGGTTATCTGTATGGCCGCGGCGTGACCGACATGAAGGGCAGCGTCGCCGCCTTTATCAGCGCGGTCGAGGAACAGCTGGGCGACCTGAAGAACCAGAATGTCAAGATCAGCATGATCCTGACAACCGACGAAGAATGGGCAGCCGTCAACGGCTCCAAAAAAGTGCTCGAATGGATGCAGGCGCGCGGCGAAAAGGTCGATGCGTTTATCGTCGGCGAACCGTCGTCGCAGGATGACCTCGGCAGTCATATCAAGATCGGCCGCCGTGGCAGCCTTGTCGGCACGCTGACCGCCAAGGGTGTTCAGGGCCATGCGGCATATCAGGAATTGTTTGAAAACCCGAACCGCGCTTTGGTATTGGCATCGGCGATTTTGAACAGTCATAAATTCAGCGACGGCAACGCGAATTTCCCAAATACGAATTTCGAAACGGTCGCCTTGAAATCTGGCGACTTTAACGCCAGCGCGATTATCCCCGGCGAAGCGCAAATGCTGTGGAATATCCGCTTCACGCCGCATGAAACGCCAGACAGTCTTGAAAAATTCGTCAAGGATGCGCTGGCCAGTCCGCCTGAATGGGCGAAGCAGCACCCGGATTTCCATCTGCTTAAAAATATCGAGGTGAGAGCGAACAAGGATACGGCATCTGTGCCGTATTACAGCGAACCCGGCAACCTTGTGTCATCGGCGCAGGATGCTGTCAAAACCGTACTTGGACGTGACGCGAAACTGGATGGCAGCGGGGGCACGACCGATGGTCGCTTTGCCGCGCAGATTTACCCCGATGCCGAAATCATCGAGCTGGGACTGCCGGAGCGCGGTGGAATCACGGATAGCGGGAAGGGGGCTGATTACCTTTCCAAGGGTGGCATGCATCAGGTCGATGAACGCGCCTCCGTCCGCGACCTTGCCAACCTGCGCAAGATTTTCGGCGAAACCGTCAAAAACTACGGCAAGGAAAAGCCGCCCGTTGCGGCTGAGAAGAAAAATGCAAAACCAAACGCTTCGTCCCATAAGCCCGGCTGATGCCGATCAGTTGCGCGGGCTTTATAAAACCTCGCTCGAAAAAAACGCGCGCGGTTTCATAACCAATCCGTCATTCCATGGCGATATTTATGACCGTGCTGCGCAATACCAACGCAGCAACGGCGCGATGCTGGGATTGTTTCAGGACAATACGCTGCTGGGCTTCGGCGGTTTGAAGCAAAAAGAAAATGGCCGTGTGGAGCTTTGCAACCTGCATCTTCATCCGCATCAGCACGGCAAAGGTCTCGGCAAGCAACTCGCGCTCGCGTTGATTGACGAAGCGCGCGAACTGGAATACCAGACAGTTGAACTGCATGTGACGGTGACGCAGGAATCCGCGATCGGTTTATACAAGCGCCTTGGCTTCATCGAAACCGCCCGCAAGGTATATGATGTCGAAGGCCAAAGCTTTGAAACAGTGTTTATGGAACTACCGCTTTAACCCAAGTTACAATTGTGTGACAGCGATCAGCGCGGGCCGGATTTGACCGGCGGCTTTGCCTTGGGTTCTGCCTTGGCTGCCGGAGCTGCTTTGGGCGGCGCCTCGAAGCTCTCGATGACCGCTTGCTTGGTGTCCTGAAGGTAACGCTCGCGCATGCTGCGGGAAATGTAACCGGTGCTGGCCGACATTGCGACCTCGTCAAACGCATCCACAAGCATGCCCTTGATGCCCTTGGGTGCCGGTTCGGATTCCCATTCGATATTGCCGTCGGCGAGCGACTTTTTAGCGTTCGCTGTCAGCGTGCCCCATTTGGTGATCTTCTGCTGGTCGGCTGGCAGCAACGTTGCGCCAGCTTCCTGGGATTTCTTCAGCGCGTCGATCTGGGCTGCAATGGCGTCGAACTTCTCATCGATCTTCGTCATGGGACACACCTTTATATATTGTTTTTGCTTGTTTGATTGTGGGGATACGACACTGGAAACGCGCAATTATGTCAAAATATAGCAGTATCCAGATACCACATGGTTTGGAAAACCTAACTAATCCAACCCCTATATCAATCCTATATTTACCATAATATACATTATCACACTCAAGGGTGGGTTATCAAGGGGCGGCAAACCAGTAAAACCGATGCTCCTCTTTTAACATTTCTGCCGCCATCCCGTCCATTCCGGCCTTTAGAATTCCGGCGTTTAGCTTTAAGGTATCGGTCTTTAGGGATTGTCCATGTCCATCGATTATAAAATCACGCCAATTACCGCCGACAACTACGATCCGTTACGCTTTACCGCGTTGCTGAAACAGAGTCAGGCCGAGGGCTATAACCTCGTGCTGCGCTTTTGCGAAAACTGGGAAGCTGGTGACAACCGCTACGACCTGCCCGGCGAAATTTTCTTTGGCGTCGAAAACGATGGCCGCCTGATTGGCATGGGTGGACGCTCCGTGGACCCATACCTGAACGACCAGGCCGCCTTGCGCGTCCGTCACGTCTATATCATGCCGGAATGGCGCGAGATGGGCATTGGCGCGGCGTTGATGAAGCGCATCATGGAGGTTCCGCCTGGCCAGTACCGCCGCATGACGCTCCGCACGCTCCATATCGGCGCGCGCAAGTTCTATGAAAAGATCGGGTTCCAGTATGTGGGCGAAGGCGAAGTCACCCACGAATTTGATTTGTGAGACCTTGCCATGAAATTTGTCGCCCTGCTCGTTTTCTGCCTATTTCCATTTACTGCGCAAGCATCACAGTTCAATTGCACCGTTGCGCGCAAGACGGATAACAAAACTGAATATACGGCTGATCGTATCGCCGCGGAACAGTTCAGCGTGTTGCTGACCGTTGATGATAACGAAGACGAAAATCCACTCAACGACAAAGCAAGCATTTCGAGCTGTCAGGTAACTGTCGCCGATGGCAAAACCTGCGACAGTTACGAAGTGGATAAAATCGCCTATCAGGTCTGGCCCGATATGTCATCCATGCTGAACGACGGGCGCAGTGGTATTTAATATGGTTCGTGCAAGGTAAGCGAAGAATGAAAAAGAAAATCAAAAAAACTGTCACCGCAAAAAAGACCAAGGCCAAGCCTGTCGTCACGACCGCCGTACGCCCCATCGACCGCCTGCTGGATATCATGCAGTACCTCCGCAATCACAAAGACGGTTGCGCATGGACGCAGGAACAGACGCATCGTTCACTATCGCCGTATTTGATCGAGGAAGCCTACGAAACCGCCGATATCATCGACCAAGGCCATGTGGACGATCACCTGCGTGATGAACTTGGCGATGTGCTGCTGCAGATCGTGTTCCATGCGTCGATTTCCGAAGGCCGCAAGTCGTTCAATTTCGATGATGTCGCTCAGGCGATTGTGGACAAGCTGGAACGCCGTTACCCGACCATTCTGGGCGACGAGCCGAACACGCTGAAGACACCTGAAGAAATCGACCGCCGCTGGGAAGAGATTAAGGCCGAAGAGCGCAAGAAAAAAGGCGTCAAGAAAGACGCGAGTATCCTTGACGAAATTTCAACCGCCCTGCCCTCGCTTTTACGCTCTGCCAAGCTGAAGGGCCGCGCGGCGAAGGCCGGCTGGGAATGGCCCGATGTGTCGATGCTGCTGGATAAAATCGCCGAAGAAGTCGGTGAATTGCAGGCGGAGATACATGCGAAAAAAGTCGACAAGCAAAAAGTCTCCAATGAACTGGGCGACCTGATGTTCATGATGGTCGATTTCGGACGCTGGCATGGCATCGATGCCGAAGACGCCTTGCGTGAAACCAACAACCGGTTCGAACGCCGTTTCCGGCACATGGAACAGGGCCTGAAAAAGCGTAAAACCACGATCAAGGACGCGCCCCGCACCTTGCGCCGCGCATTGTGGGACGAAGCCAAGGCATTGGAAAAAAAGAAAAAATAAGGTTATTCACAAACCCTATTGCCATGTGCGCCACAAAGGCCTACAAATCTTTTCCGCTGCCGTTTAACGGCAATCCAATAAAAAATTTGATGATAAATTTTGAAGGTGTGTGATGCCTGGCTACAATAACGATTCCGAAATGCAAGTACTGGACGCCATCGTGCGCCCGCTGGTCGCCAATGGTTTTGAATGGCGCGGCGGCGATACCTTTGGTCAGGAAGTTGTCAGCATTTACATGAATGATGCGCTCGATGAATTCGTGATGCTCCGTTACAATCGCCCCTGTGACGATCAGGGCCAGATCCAGCCGCCGCTCATCCACCGCGGCGCGATGGCGGAACTTGACCAGCCCATGGATAACATGGACAGCCTGCGTTTCGTGACGATCCCGGAATTCCTTGGCATCCCCACGCCGCGCGACCTGCCTTCGGTCGCGTTGCCAGCAACGTCGATTACCGCGCGCGCGGCATTGGCTTTCAAGCCGCCCTTTATTTAAGCGCGCTTCTTCGTCAGCTTCGGATACACTTCCGCTTCCAGCATTTCCCAGCGCGGCTTGTCGACGGCTGCAATCAATACGCAATGCTTGTGCATGTCGGGCGTGAAGGGGATGTTTTCGGACGCAAGGCGCACATAACCGCCCGCTTCTTCCGCCAGCAATACGGTGGGTGAATGATCCCACGGCGTCACCTTGTTAAGGTGGATGACGAAATCGGCGTCACCCGCCGCAAAGTTCAGGAAATCGTGCAGCGATGAGCGCACGTTGATGACTTCCTTCACGATGCCCGCAACCGGTTCGAAATGCCACGCCTGGCCGCCGCCGCCCATGCCGACCATGTCGGCCAGCGTCTTGGCGGTCTGGCGTACTTCTGCCTTCTTGCCGTTGATGGTGGCGCCTTTGCCCTTTTGCGCGATTGCCATGCGGTTGCCGGGGCAGTCGAACACCCAGCCGTATTCCGTGACATTGTTTTGCACAAGCGCGACGAGGATGCCGAAATGGCTGCGGTTATGGGCAAAGTTATAGGTGCCGTCGATCGGGTCGATCACCCAGATCGGTTTGCCGCTTTTGAAGCGTTCCAGCACGGATGGGTCTTTCGACACCTCTTCCTCGCCCACCACATCGGATCCGGGCAGATATTCGCGGAGCAAGGCGCTCAGCGCTTTTTCGGAGGCTTCGTCTGCGACGGTCACGAAATCGCCGGGATTTTTCTCGCGGATATCGCCGGTCGCGAGGTTTTTGAAGCGCGGCATGACTTCGGTTTCGGCTACATGGCGCAGGATATCGGCTACTTTTTCGGTGTCTATTTGCATAATAAAATCCCCACTGCTGATGTCATTTTGTAGCAGGAATACAGATGCTTACGCTACCATAATTGCGCGTTGACATAGTCAGCCTTGCCATATACTTTTATCCGGCTAGCAAATATAAAAAACGGCAACATATAGAAAGGCACATATATTATGGCTCTCCTCGACAAACCCAAAGCTTGGGCAAAAGCTCTCACCGACCTGTTCACCAAAAAAGCAGCTGTTGAAGCTCCCAAAGCTGAAACCGCTCCCGCTGCTGAAGCTCCCGCAGCTGCTGCTGTGGAAAAAGCTCCTGAAGCTTCGAAGCCCGCAGCTCCTGCTGTCTAAGCTTTAGGCCACGAAATCAAGCCCCGGTCAGCTGAAGGCGTTACGCCTTCTTACGCGGCCGGGGCTTTTTCTTGCCCACTTTTTTCTCTGAAATTTTGGGTTCGGTCAGTTTATAGCCGAACTGCGCGTTGAACCGTTCGATATCCTCGGGCTCGAGGCTGACGGTCACTTGCGCGTGTTTCTGCGTGTCCTTGCGGCCCACGACCTGCCCGCGACGGTACAGCCATGCAATCGCCTTGCCGTCGGCAATGTCGATATGCGCGGTCAGCACTTCGCGGTTTTCGCCCAGCTTGTCGTCGATCATGCCGATCAGCGTATCAATCCCCTCGCCGCTCATCGCGGAGACCGCCACAATGCGGCCATCCTGACGTTGCGTGCGGCGCGCCAGTTCAAGGTGTTGTTCTGCCGGCAGGCAATCGATCTTGTTCAAAACCTCGATCACGCGCGGATCGTGTTCGGCGTCTATATCAAGGCTGCGCAGGATGTGGAGAACGTCTTCACGCTCGGCCTCGGTATTCTCCTGCCCGATATCGCGGACGTGCAGGATGACTGTCGCCTCTGCCACTTCCTCCAGCGTCGCGCGGAATGCTGCGACCAGCTGCGTGGGTAGTTCGGAAATGAAACCGACAGTATCCGACAAAATCGCCTGCTTACCGGACGGCAGTTCCATGCCGCGCATGGTGGTGTCGAGCGTTGCGAACAGCAAATCCTTCACGAATACTTCGGAACCGGTCAGGCGGTTGAACAGCGTCGATTTTCCTGCGTTGGTGTAACCGATGATGGCGACAATCGGGTACGGCTCGCGCTTGCGGGATTCACGCTGCAGCTTGCGGTTAGCGCGCACGCTTTCAATATCTGCCTTCAAACGGCGGACGCGTTCGTCAATCAGGCGGCGGTCGGTTTCGATCTGTGTTTCGCCCGGGCCGCCCATGAAGCCGAAGCCCCCGCGCTGGCGTTCAAGGTGGGTCCACGAACGGACAAGGCGCGAGCGTTGGAAGCTGAGCGCCGCAAGCTCGACTTGCAACTGGCCTTCCTTGGTGCGGGCGCGGGCGCCGAAAATTTCCAGGATCAGGCCGGTGCGGTCGATGACTTTCGCCCCCCAGGCGGTTTCAAGGTTACGCTGCTGAACGGGACTGAGTCCGTAATCGACGAAGACCAGCTTGCATTCAAGTTCCTTCACCACGCCCTTGATGCGCTCGACCGAACCCTTGCCGATCACGGTTGCGGGCGTGGTGCGCTGCAGGTTGATGATTTCCTGATGCACGACATCAAGATTGATCGCGCGCGCAAGGCCGACGGCTTCTTCAAGCGATGCTTCCGGAATGCGCGCATGGATGCGCACATTGCCATCAGCCCCTTTGTGTGAAGACAGTTCGGGGTGTAGGACGATGACTTTCTGGCTCATGGGGCTCTTTTAGGTCAGGCGTGGCTGGCTGAATTGTCGCCCGCTTCCACTTCCGCGCCGTCATCATCGTTCAGGCGAACGGGCGATGCGGGCATGATAGTGGAGATTGCGTGCTTGTAGATCAGCTGCGAGTGTGAATCTCGGCGCAGCAGCATCGAGAAGTTATCAAACCATGTGATGATGCCCTGCAATTTAACGCCGTTCACCAGAAATACGGTGACGGACATTTTTTCTTTGCGGATCTTGTTAAGGAACTTGTCCTGAAGGTTTTGGCTTTTGTCCGACATTTTTTATTAATCCCTCGGCTTCTAAATAGATCGTTTTTAAAGGGCACTTGATCTATGCCACCTTTTAAAAATCTATAGGCGAAACAGGGGCTTCACAAGTGAAATTAATGCCGTTACGGGCGCGGGCCGCCGAAATAACCCTTCACGTATTCCATAAGGTCACTGTGCTGACGGAAACGGCGCGCGGGCGGATTTTTGATCAGCAGATCTTCGGGCGGCGGTTTTGTCTCCAGCAGGATCGGCGTGCAGCCGGCGGCAAGCGCGCACATCATGTCGGTGTGACTGTCGCCCAGATACCAGACATCGGGCCCGGGTTCGATGCCCATGCGCTCCAGTGCAAGCAGCAGCGGGGCGGGATTGGGTTTATCGGCCGATGCCTCCCCTGCTCCCAAAATTTCTTTGAAGAATTTATCAAATCCCAGATGCGTGATTTCCTGACGCAGCAGCGGATTGCGCTTGTTGCTCACCACGCCCATTTCAACCCCGTTATCGTGCAGCATCTGCAGGAAGTTTTCGGCATTGTCGTGTTGCTTCACGTTGTCAAAAACGATGGCGCAAAACGTGTCGTAATAAACTTTGTCGGCTTCCTGCCAGCGGTCAGCGCCGAACAGGCCGGTGAACAGGTCACGGGCGGACGGGCCAGAACGGCGGCGGGCTTCTTCCTCCGACCATGCTTCGGTGCCCATATGCACAAGCGCGGTGTTCAGCGCCTTGAACGCTGTCTCCCAATTATCGACAATGGTATCGTCCCAGTCGAAAATAATAGCGCGGGGTTTGGTGAGCTCTGTCATGCCGGGTTCCAGCGTTCCTGCTTGCCGCCATTTTTCGTGGCGTATTCCATGTAAAGGTCGAGCAGCTTGCATGTGATATCGCCCGCCTGTCCGTTGCCGATTTTCTTGTCGTCGATCTGCACGACCGGCGCGATAAGTGCGACGGCGGAGGAACAGAAAGCTTCCTGCGCCTTGTATGCTTCGGCAACCGTAAACTTACGCTCGATGATCTTGATCTTCTCTTTTTTGCAAAGAGCCTGCAACGCGCTGCGGGTCACGCCCTTCAGGATGGTGTTCTGTGCGGTGGCGCGGGTGATAATGTTGCGGTTTTTGTCGATAATCCATGCATTGCTGGATGACCCTTCGGTGATGAAACCATCATCATCGACCATCCATGCCTCGTACGCGCCTTTGTCGGCGGCTGCCTGTTTCGCCAGAACCTGACCGATCAGCGCGGTGGTTTTGATGTCTCGGCGTTTCCAGCGTATATCGGGAACTGTGATAACCTTTTTGACAGCGGCCTTGCGTGCCGGAATGTCGTATTTCGCAGGATACAGCGTCATGACCAGCGTTGTGTCTGATTTTTTCGGGAACACGAAATCGCGGGGGGCAACGCCGCGTGTGACCTGCATGTAAATCATGCCGTTTTTGATGCGGTTGCGGCGCACCATTTCGCGCAAGGTCATTTCCATGGACCTGCGGGGCATGGGCATCTTGATGCGCAGCTCGCCCAAGGATCTTTCAAGGCGGTCGAGGTGGCCGACTTCATCGCACAACAGCCCATTCACAAGCGCGACAACTTCATACACGCTGTCAGCGAACTGGAACCCCCGGTCTTCGATATGGACGGCGGCATCGGCATGGGGAATGTAGCGGCCGCTGACATAAGCGAAACGTGGCATTAGAAATACTCCGGGCGGACGGCGAACATCTGTTCCACGCGCTTTACCTGATCATGTGCGGCCAGAATAATGACGCGGTCATCGGGCTTGATGACGGTGTCGGCGCGGGGTGTGATGATGTTTTTGCCGCGCACGATCAGTCCGAAGATCATGTTTTTCGGACGCTTGATCTCGCGGATGGGAATATTGACGATGGCGGAGGTATCCAGCGCCTCAACTTCCAGGATTTCGGCAAAACCGTCGCGCAGGGAGTGCGCGGCCTTGATACGTCCACGGCGCACATGCTGCAGGATGGTTGAAACCGTGATTGCGCGGGGGTTGACGATCGCATCGACGCCAAGGCTGGTGACGAGCGAGGTGAAGGCCGGATTGTTGATAAGCGTAATCGCGCGTTCGCAGCCATGCTGTTTTGCCAGCATCGATGCAAGAATGTTGCTTTCGTCATGGTTCATGACGGCGATAAGTGCTTCTGTTTCGCGAATATTAGCCTCTTCAAGAATCTCTTTGGAAAGGCCATTGCCGTTGATGACCGTAACACCGGGCAGCGCGTCCGAGGCTGTGTGCGCCTTGTCAAAATCGGCGTCGATCAGTCTGACCGAAATGTCTTTGCGCGTGCGGCCAAGTTCTCCTGCCAGCAGCGTACCGATTTTGCCGCCGCCGACGATCAATACGCGGCGCGCCTGTTGGTCTTCGTAACCAAAGGCCGCCATGGAACGCGTCAGGTGTTCGGTCGAGGACACGAAGTAAACTTCGTCGCCCGGCAAAATTTCGTCGTCGCCGGATGGGATGATCTGCTGCGAACCGCGCACGATGGCGACAATTTCGACTGTCAGATCGGGGAACAGCGATGTCAGGTGTTTCAACGGCGTATGCACCAGCGGGCAGTTCGTTTTGCAGATGACACTGACCAGCTGCACAAGTCCGTCGGCCATGGGAATAATATTGAAGGCCCCTGGTACGCGCAGTCGGTTGGCGATTGAACGCGCAACCTCCACCTCCGGCGAAATCACGACGTCGATTGGCAAATGGTCGCGGCTGTAAAGGTTGCCCCATTTCGGGTCAAGATAAGCAGGGGCACGCAGGCGCGCGATTTTTACCGGCACACGAAACAGCGAATGCGCGATCTGGCACGAGACCATATTTACTTCGTCAGAATAGGTCGCCGCGATTATAATTTCTGCATCCGCCGCGCCCGCCTGCTCCAGCACATCGGGATTCGATGCATGGCCGACGATGCCCGTCACGTCGAGGTTCTCGTTCACATCGGCGATCAGTTCGGGGCTGCGGTCAATCAGGGAAACGTTGTTCCCCTCCTCCGCCAGATAGGCCGCGATGGACGTTCCCACCTGGCCTGCGCCGCAGATAACGACTTTCATTTGTTTAGCCTTCTGCCCGTTCCTTGTCGTTGGCCTGGATGCCAAGCGATTTGAGTTTGCGATGGAGTGCGGAGCGTTCCATGCCGATGAAACCGGCGGTTTTGGAGATGTTGCCGCCGAAGCGGTTGACTTGGGAGAGCAGGTATTCACGCTCGAAAATCTCGCGCGCTTCGCGCAGGGGTTTCGACATCAGCTCCACCCCTTCGCGGCCACGTATCATTTCGACCGCCTGAAGTTTCAGGTCGGGCGGCAGCATGTCGGCGGTGATCGCCACTTGCGGCGATCCCGGCGCCATGATGAGCAGCCATTCGATCACGTTACGCAGCTGGCGCACGTTGCCCGGCCAGTCATATGCCTGCATCAGCGCCATCGCGTCATCCGCGAATTTGCGCGGCTGCACGTTTGCGGTCTTTGCGGCGATATCCATGAAGAATTGCGCCAGCAGCGGAATGTCTTCGAGCCGCTCCATCAATGCCGGAATTTCGATCGGCACGACGTTCAGGCGGTAATAGAGATCCTGACGGAATTTACCCTGCGCCATCAGATCGGCTAGGTTCTGGTTTGTCGATGCGACAACGCGAATATCAACCTCGACTTTTTCCGAGCCACCCATACGGGTAAAATGCTGATCCTGCAAAACACGTACAATTTTTGCTTGCGTCTCTAACGGCATGTCTGCCACTTCGTCCAGCACCAGAGTGCCGTTATGCGCCATCTCCAGCACGCCTTCCTTGCGGCCGCTGCTGCTGTCGGAGCCGAACAATTCCTGTTCGATGCGGTCGGACGACAAAATAGCGCAGTTCAGGACGACATAATTTTTATCAGCGCGTTTCGACATCGTATGGATCATGCGGGCGGCAACGCTTTTGCCGGTGCCGGGTTCGCCGGTGATGAGCACGCGTGAATTGGTCGGCGCTACGCGTTCAATGCCTTGGCGCACTTGCTGGATCAACTGCGAATGGCCATGCAGTTCCGACACGTTACCCAGCGCCTTCAAGCGCAGTTCCGCGTTTTCGCGTTTCAGGCGCGAGGTTTCTAGCGCGCGACCCGAGAGCACCAGCAGCTTGTCTGCCTTAAACGGTTTTTCGATAAAGTCATACGCGCCCATCTGGATCGCGGAAACAGCGGTTTCGATATTGCCGTGACCGCTGATCATGATGACCGGCAGGCCGGGGTTGGATTTGACGAGTTTCTTGAGCAGCTCCATGCCGTCCATCTCGCTGTTCTCCAGCCAGATATCCAGCACGATCAGGTCAGGTTCGCGCTCGGCAATCATCTTCTGCGCGGTTTGGCTATCCTTGGCTGAACGGGTTTTATACCCTTCATCGTCCAGAATGCCTTCAATCAGGGAACGTATGTCCTCCTGATCGTCAACAATAAGTATGTCTGCCTGTTGCATGATAGTTACCACCTAGTTGCTCTATTACAACTTATACATCTCTTGGGAATACAAGGATAGCCTTAGCGCCTGATTTTGCGTCTTGATTAAGGCTGTCTTCCAATACCACACTTCCTTCATGGTCTTCCATAATCTTTTTAACAATCGCAAGGCCAAGACCAGAGCCTTTTTTCTTTGTCGTCACATACGGCTCAAGAATCTGGTTTTTGACCTTTTCGGGTAATCCTATGCCGTTATCCTCGACCGAGATTGAAATATTAGAACCCACTTGTTCGATAACAATCTTTATACGGCCGTCGCCCGGCACCTCTGCCTGTCTCTCGTGGATCGAGTCAATCGCATTCTGTAAAAGGTTGGTCATGACCTGCGTCAGTTGTGACCTGTCACAATTCGCCTGCACCACAGGCCCAGCGGGTGCAATAAAGGCGAAACCGATATCGGGATGCGCCTGCCGCTGCAGAATCAGTGCGTCCTGACAAAACTCCAACACATTCTCTATCCGCTTCACCGGCACAGGCATCCGCGCATAGGCGGAGAATTCGTTGACCATGTGACCGATATCGCCGACCTGACGGATAATGGTGTCGGTGCATTTCTCGAACGTTTCGGGGTCGTCCTTGATCTGCGGCAAATATTTTCGCTTCAGGCGCTCCGCCGATAACTGGATCGGCGTCAGCGGGTTTTTGATTTCATGCGCGATGCGGCGTGCCACATCCGACCAAGCGGCCTTGCGCTGCGCGGATACAAGGTTCGAAATATCGTCAATTGTCGCAACCGCCCATTCGCCGTCCATCGCTGCCGTGATGCGAACAAGGATTGTTTTACGGGGGCCGGCGCCAATCGCATATTCCGTCTGTAGCGGCCATGCGCGATCATGCGCCTGAAAGGCCTTCGCCAGAATTTCGGCGGCTTCCGGTATGAAGTCCTCCAGTTTATGCGTGGTCAGGCGCGTCTCGCTATCGCCCAGCAGCAATTCCTGCGCCATCTGGTTCGCAAGCGTTACCTCGCCTTTTTTATTGAGCCCGATAACGCCCGATGATGCCGCGGCAAGGATCGCTTCGGTAAACCTGTGGCGTTCATCCAGCATCCGGTTGGCGGCCAGAAGCTCGGCCTGCTGGCCCTCCAACTGGGTGGTCATGCGGTTGAACGCGCGCCCCAGCATGCCGATTTCATCGTCCTGCTGCTGGTCCGACACACGTGCCGACAAATCGCCAGCGCGAATACGCTCCGCTGCAGTGATGAGCGCACTGACGGGGGCGACCAGCTGCTCGGAAAACGCCAGGCCAAACCAGACCGCCGCCAGTAGCAACAGCAAGGCAACGGCGATAAACATGCCCATTGCCAAAATCTGCATCTGTTTCTGACGTCCCTCCAGCACCTGATATTCGTCAACCGCCGTCTGCGTGGTCTGCATATGCGCCAGGACCGTAGCATCGACCAGACGTCCTACATATAAATATGCATCGATAAACCTGTCGAGCTTCACAAGCGCGCGGATACGATCCGCCCCATCGGCGGACGGGATCAGCAGGACATCCCTGTCGGCTTCCTGTATCTGCTTGTCAGTCGGTGGATCCATCTCCAGTGAAAATGACAGGCGCGAACGTGCGATTACACTGCGGTCGCTTCGGAAAATGACGACTTCCGAGAGGTTACGCAACATGGACTGCGTATCGATAACCTTGCTCATCAATTGCGGATTGGAAGTCAGTTCCGACGAGCCGCGATTCAGATCGTTCGCCATCGCCAGAACGTCGGCACGCATGACCTGCGTGTGTTCTTTCAGATAGGCTTTGGCGACTTCCTGCGATTCAATAATCGCGGTACTGACGCGTTCGTTGAACCACGCATGGACACCGTAATAAAGGAAGACCGACGAAAACACGGCCATCATGATGGCGGGCGCTGCAGCCAGCAAAATGAAATGCGACACAAGGCGGACGTGGAGCTTCGAGCCAGCCGTGCCCCGGCGACGCTCCGTCCACACCCGTGCGATATGTCGTGCGATGACGGCGCTGAGCAGCAGAAGGATGACAAGGTCAAAGTTGAGCAGCCAGTAACCGGCATTGGTATCCGCCGCAGGTGCGCTCATCACGGCGCCCGTTACAATGCAGGAAACAATGGCGACCACGGTCAGCGTGACTGTGAAATAGCGCATCTGCGTGACACGTTCTGCCTTTTGCAGCAGGCGCGCGGCCAAGCTCTGCTGAAGTGTGCCGGTTTCCATTTCCATCATGATGCCCTCCGCACTTCGACGCCAAGATCGCGGATTTTTTTTCGTAATGTGTTCCGGTTTAGCCCCAGCATCTCGGCTGCCTTGATCTGGTTGCCGTTGGTGACTTGTAACACGCGCTCAATCAGTGGTTTTTCCAGTTCGCGCAGGAGCGGTTCGTAAATGCCGCCTGCGGGTGGTGCTAAAAAATAATCCTGCATCAGCAGCCCGATGATTTCTGCGCGGTTTGCAGTGGGCACGGTTGCAGGTGCAATATTTTTCAATTCATCCCGTACTGTCGTCGCGTCGATGATATCTTGTGGGCACAAAGCAGCCAGACGGCGCGTGAAGTTTTCCAGTTCGCGGATATTGCCCTGCCACGGATGGCGCTGTAGAACCTCCATCGCTTCAGCTTCGAACACTTTGGCGATGCCTGATTTGGCAATGAAATGTTGCACAAGTGCCGGAATATCGTCCGAGCGTTCGCGTAAGGCGGGAATGCGCAAGGGCACGACGTTCAGGCGGTAATATAAATCCTCGCGGAATTTGTTGGTGCGGACAAGTGCGGGCAAATCCTTGTTGGTTGCCGCGATAATCCGCAGGCGTGTTTTCACGGCACGGCGACCGCCGACGCTGGTGAATTCACCTTCCTGCAACACGCGCAGCAGACGCGTTTGCGCCTCATACGGCATATCGCCGATTTCATCGAGGAACAATGTGCCGCCCTGTGCCTGATCAAAACGGCCTTGGGTTTTTTGTGTTGCGCCCGTGAACGAGCCTTTTTCATGCCCGAACAGTTCGGATTCAATCAGTTCGCGCGGAATGGCCGCCATGTTCACGGCAACGAAGGGTCCGGATTTCCAGCGGCTGTATTCGTGCAGCGCACGTGCGATGACCTCCTTGCCTGTGCCGGATTCACCTGAAATTAAAACTGTCAGGTCTGAATTTCGCAGGCGCGCCACGGTGCGATAAATATCCTGCATCGCGCGGCTCTGCCCGACGACGAAGGCCTTGTCGAGCGCGTCAATTGTTTCGCTGGTGTCGTTTGCCGCCGCCACCGATTTGCGGAACACACCCGCGACGGTTGCCAGCAATTCGTCAATGTCGAAGGGCTTGGGCAGGAAATCGAGCGCGCCTTTGTCGGATGCTGCAATCGCGGTCGTCAGCGCGTTCTGCGCGCTCATGACGATCACTTTCATGCCGGGACGTTTTTGTAGAATTTTCGGCAGCAGGTCGAGTCCGTTCTCGCCGGGCATCATCACATCGGTAATTACAAGGTCGCCCTTGCCTTCCAGAATCCACTGATACAGCGTCGCGCCGTTATCGGTTGCATTTACTTCATACCCTGCGCGTTTCAGCGCCTGGGTTAATACGGTGCGGACTGAGGCTTCGTCATCGGCGACCAGAATGGTTTTTGCAGCGGTCATTTGCCGTCTCCTCGCGGGAAGTTGAGTTTGAATAGCGTTTTGCCTGGGCGGCTTGAAACATCCACCGCGCCGCCATGGTCGTCAATAATCTTGGATACGACCGCAAGGCCAAGGCCGTCGCCGCCCGGCTTGGTCGTGTGATACGGCTCGAACAATGTTTTCTTCGTTTCCGCGTCGATGCCGGTGCCGTTATCTTCGATCGTGACGCAGACCGGCAGACGTGCGCGGCTTTCGGGGTGGAAACCTGCCGCCATTTCATATGACGTATGTAGCGTAACTTCCTGAGCGCCTGCTTCTGCGGCATTCTTCACGAGGTTCAGGACGGCCTGCACAAGGCGGTCGTAATGGCCGTGAATATCGGGCAGCGACGGGTCATAGCGGCGGTGGATTGTCACGCCCGCAAAGCCCGAGCGTGCGATTTTCTCCACATGTTCCATGACAGCATGAAGGTTCACAAGCGCGTATTGTTCCTGCGGTGCGTCGTCGAACACGTTCACCTTGTCGATCAGGCGGAACACGCGGCTGGTTTCGGTCGCGATCAGTTCGGCCAGTTCGCGGTCGTCGGGCGACGGGACGGAGGTGGCCAGCAGTTGCGCCGCGCCACGGATACCCGATAGCGGGTTCTTGATCTCGTGCGCGAGCATACGGGCGAGGTGCTGGGCTGGCTTGATGGAATTCTTGATCTTGGCGGTCCAGCCGTTTTTGGACGGCAGGGTATCTGGTCGGATGACCAGCATGAACCATCCTTCCTCCATAGGCACGGCAGAAAGGCTTGCGACAGGTTTCCCGGTCAGTGTGATGTCGTGGAGGGTGATAGCCTGGCCGGACAGCATGGCCTCATGCGCAGTGCTGTCATCGCCAAGCAGCGCAGCCAGCGTCTTGCCCCCCAGAGCCTTTTCGCCCATGCCAAAGAACGCCTGCGCGCCGTGGTTGGAAAATAGGATGCGGCCATCCGTCATAACGGCCAGCAGGGCATCGGGCAGCGCTTGCAGCATAGCGAGCGCCGGTGTTTCGGGCGCGCCGGGCAGCGGCAGAACTTTTGCGGTCTCTTTCATTCCGGACATCACGACACCTCGTGCCTATTATTTATGCAGACGGTTGCTCCCGCCTATTTTTTATGCACAGCGCATTTTTGCCCGATTTTTAGGCAAATAACAAGCGTTGACCGCTATATAGCGTGCCTCTAATGTATTGAAAGACCACATCGGCAATCCTGTTTATTGTATTATGGATAATAATAAGCCCAACATCGCAGTCCTCATCGTCGCCGCCGGTTCGGGTGAACGCTTTGGCGCGGACGTGCCGAAGCAATACCAGCCGCTGCTGGGCCGTCCGATCCTCAGCTGGTCTGTCGACATTTTCACGCAACATGCTGATATAAAATCAGTCTATGTCGCCATTCATCCCGATCATGCGGAGCGTTTCGCAGCTGCCTGCCCCGGCATTACAGCCCTGCACGGCGGCGGCACGCGTCAGCAATCGGCGCTGAAGGGCCTGGAAGAAATCGCCAAGCGGGAAAAGCCCGATTACATCCTGATCCACGACGCCGCACGCCCGGGAATTTCAGGTGATTTGATAACAGATATCTGCAACGTGCTGAAAAACAACGACGCTGTTATCCCCGGCCTGCCCGTCACGGATACGATCAAGCGTGCGAACGGCGATAGCGTCAAGACCGAGAGCCGCGATAACCTGTATGCCATTCAGACGCCGCAGGCCTTCAAATTCGACACCATTCTCGCCCTGCACCGCCAGCATGCCGATAAATCGCTGACCGATGACGCGGCGCTGTGCGAAATCGCGGGTCCGGCTGTCAAAATCATCGCTGGCGAGAAAAGCAATTTCAAGGTTACGCATCCCGAAGACCTCGCCCTGATGGAGCAAACCATCGCTGCCCGTTGCGGCGATATCCGTACCGGCACGGGTTACGATGTTCATAAACTGATTGAGCAATCAGGCCGCAAGCTGATGATATGCGGGATTGAATTGCAGCACAGCCATGTGCTGGAAGGCCATTCCGATGCCGATGTCGGGCTGCACGCTATCACCGATGCGCTGCTGGCGACCATCTGCGACGGCGATATCGGCATGCATTTCAAGCCGACCGATGCCCGGTGGAAAAACGCCGACAGCGCCAAATTCCTGCGCCATGCTGGCAACCTGATTGCGGCACAGGGCGGCATCATCAGCCATGTCGATGTGACGATCATCTGCGAAGCGCCCAAGATCGGTCCGCACCGCGACGCCATGCGCGCGAAGATCGGCGAGATACTGGCCTTGCCGCTCAACCGCGTCAGTGTCAAGGCGACGACGACCGAAGGCTTGGGATTTACCGGAAGACGCGAAGGCATCGCGGCGGAAGCAGTCGCAACGGTGCGCCTGCCCTTTACATCGCGCCCCGTCCTGCGGGATGATGATATCAGGAAATGGGGAACGTAAATGGCATCGACCGCGACGACGACCGCCGCCACCACCGAAAAACCGGCCGAGATCAAGACCGAAACCGGCATGCCGCCCGCGCATGTGCCGGACAGCCACGACCTTGCCGTTGCGGCGGGCGGCATGACCGTCCAGCAGATCGGCCTGCTCCTCCTGCTCCTCCTGCCCTTCGTCATCTGGCGTGAAAAAATCTGGGGCTGGATCAAGAAATTGCGCCCGCGCATCAAGCCGATCCCGGGTGGCATGAAACTGACCGAATGGCATTGCTGGCTGTCGTCATGGTTCGGCTCGGGCTTCCTGCGCCCTGCACCCGGCACGATGGGTTCGCTGGCCGCTATTCCGTTTGGCTATGCCATCGCCCATGTCGCAGGCCCTATCGGCCTTGCGCTGGCGGCGCTTGCGCTGCTGTGCATCGGCACGGTCGCCGCCGACCGTTTCGGCAAAAAATCTGGCGCGGTCGATGACCAGTCGATAGTGGTCGATGAAGTTGTCGGCATGTGGATCGCCGCCATCCCCGCCGAAGGCCATATGGATTTGTGGTGGGTCGCGTTCTTCCTGTTCCGCCTGTTCGATATCTACAAGCCCTGGCCCGCATCGTTCTACGACAACCGCAGCATTGGCGGCATTGATGTGATGATGGATGACGTGGTCGCCGGCATCTATGCGTTTCTCGGCACCTGCGGCGTTGCCATGTTCTACCTTCCGAACTAGAAAGCACCCATGGCACTTTTCCCCGAACATCTGCTGAACCTTGCCGCCGCTATCCTCAGCGAAGCGCGCAAGAAAAAGATCAAACTGGTTTCAGCTGAATCCTGCACGGGCGGCCTGATCATGGCATGCCTGACCGAAGTGCCGGGATCGTCCGATGTTGTGGATCGCGGCTATATTTCCTATTCCTATGATTCAAAAATCAAGGAACTGGGCATCGACCGCGAACTGCTGGAGCGCACCGGCGCGGTTAGCGATGATGTGGCATTGCAAATGGCAACAGGCGCGCTGGCGGCATCAAAGGCCGACATCGCCATTTCCGCAACGGGCATCGCCGGCCCCGGCGGCGCAACCGAAAGCAAGCCTGTCGGCCTTGTCTATATCGGCGTTGCGAATGGAAAAACGGGCAAGAACTTTGCGGTGAAAAACCTGTTCGGCGGCGACCGTTCTGCTGTGCGTATCGCCACCGTCGAAACCGCCCTCACCTTCATCAAGCGCGAGATCGAAGCCGTTTAATGCTTCTTGCCGCCGTATAACTGCAGCGCACGCGCCTCGAACGCGTTGATCATTTTCACGAGCGCGCGGTGGAAAAACTGGTCCACGATTTTTTCAAACAGTTTCGTCTTCAGTGAAAAATCGATATAGAAATCGACCTCGCATTGCCCGCCGCGCACATCCTTGAACACCCATTTGTTTTCCAGCTGGCTCATCGGCCCCTGCAAATAATGGACTTCGATTTCCTTGGGCTGCTTGAATTTCACATGCGATGAAAATTTTTCGCGGAACGGACCGTAACCGACGATCACATCGGCGCTGAGGTCGGCTTTGCGCTTTTCATTCACGCGCGCGGCCAGGCACCATGGCAGGAATTCCGGATATTTTTCGATATCCATCACAAGCTCGAACAGCTGTTCCGACGAATACGGCAGGATGCGTTTTTCGGAATGGGACGGCATTTACTTGCCAGCCGAGGCCAGCTTTGCCTCGCGCGCGGCGCGCATCTTCTCGAAATCGGAATCTGCGTGGTACGAAGAACGCGTCAGCGGCGACGCCGCCACCATTAAAAATCCCTTGCCGCGTGCAATGGTTTCGTATGATTTGAATTCTTCCGGCGTCACGAAACGGTCAACCGCCGCGTGTTTCGGTGTCGGCTGCAGGTATTGGCCGATGGTGAGAAAATCCACATCCGCCGCGCGCATGTCGTCCATGACCTGCATCACTTCCTGCTTCGTCTCGCCCAGGCCGACCATCAGGCCGGATTTGGTGAAGATCGACGGGTCGATTTTCTTGACGCGGTTCAGCAGTTCCAGCGACGTGAAATAACGCGCACCCGGACGGATCGTCGGGTACAGGCGCGGCACGGTTTCAAGGTTGTGGTTGAACACATCGGGGCGCGCAACGGCGATCGGCTCGATGGCGTTATTCTTGTCCTTGAAATCCGGCGTCAGGATTTCGATTGTCGTGCCGGGCGACAGACGGCGGATTTCGTTAATGACCTTCACGAACTGCTCTGCCCCGCCATCCGTCAAATCGTCGCGGTCGACGGAAGTGATGACAACATGTTTCAGGCCAAGTTTCTGCACGCCAATCGCCACGCGCGCCGCCTCGAACGGGTCAAGCTTATCCGGAATACCGGTCGCCACGTTGCAGAACGAGCATGCGCGGGTGCAGGTCGCGCCCAAAATCATAAATGTCGCGTGTTTCTGTTTCCAGCATTCGCCGATATTCGGGCATGCCGCTTCCTCGCAAACCGTCTTGAGTTTCAGGCTCTGGACGAGGGTTTTTGTCTCGTGATATTCGGGCGACACAGGCGCCTTCACGCGGATCCATTCCGGCTTGCGCAGCACGGGGGTATCCGGACGGTTCCGCTTTTCCGGGTGACGGAACTCGGATTTTTTCTTTTCGTTGGCTTCTGGGGCTGGGTCGATTTCGTTGTCCATGGACAGTAATTTAGCCGCCTTTTGCCAAACGGCAACTCTTTTTCGGGAAACTTGCAAGGCATTGATATCTATGGCAAAGTTATTGAACAGAGTCGCAGGAATGCGGCCACAGGGATTCTCGGGGGATTAAAATGGTCAATATCCGGCGCGCGCGCCTGAGCGAGGTGATGGATATCTACAAACTGCGCAAGGAAGCGGCAGAAAAACTGACGCGCAAGCACGGCAACGGCCCGTGGTCGAAAATTTCCTTCCTCGGCACAATACTGAGCAAGCTGACAGACAACACATTGTTCGTCGTGATCGAAGACGGCAACCTTGCCGGCACCTTCACGCTCGATGTTGAAAAAACAGACCGCGAGTCAAAGCCGTGGTTCAAGCGCCAGAGCGCGCCTGCCTGTTACCTGCGCAACATGTCGATTGATCCGAAAGCACAAGGCAAAGGCCTCGGCCGTGCCGCCCTGTATGAAATCGAAAGCCGCGCCCGCAAATTGCGCGTAAAGGCTGTGCGCCTTGACTCATACGTCGGCTCCGGCGGTGCGAGCGAATTCTACAAAAAATGCGGCTACACCTTCGTCCATCGCGGCATGGTGGACAAGGCGGAACTGGATTATTACGAGAAGATTGTCTAACTCCTGTCATCCCGCGCAGGCGGGAATCCAGTACCGTGGTTTATAAAAAAACAAACCTCCGTGCAATCTGCGCCGGAGGTTGTTTTTATTATTAGTAAGTAGTGCAATTAGTGAATGTGCCCATGTGGCTACAATTTGTTTGAATAGACCTATTATTTTGCATTTGCTGGTTTTGCAACTCTTGCATAGTGGCCCAGTTTTGGAATGAACGCTGCTGCGCTGCTGATTGATTTTGCTGAATGTGTTCCAGTCTGTTTTGAAGTTCTCTTATAGATTGAGCTTGTATTTCAGCGGATCGCGCCTTCCATTCAACTTCATCGATTTTACCGTCCGAGTATTGCTTGGCGGCACGGTCTTGCGCAGCTCTTGCCATCAAATATAGGTCGGGAAATGCAGACTTAGGAACCACTTCTTCTTTGATAATTTTAGAAGCGCACATGCTCATCTTAACAGCATCTTTACGAGTATTGGGAGTGGGCTCTTGCCCCATCGCGGGAATTTTTCCAAATTGCCCGCAACGTTCCTGAATAATCGGCCAAACGGCGACTTGAAGACTTTTCTCATTTTGAACTGTTTGTTGTGCAGCTGAACAACCTGAGACAACCAATAATAAAACTATAGTCAAATATTTATACATGCCCTTAACCTCATCATTAAAAAATTACATATGAATAACTTTACCATACGCATCCAACACTGACTCATGCATCATCTCCGACAGCGTCGGATGCGGGAAGACGGTGTGGAACAGGTCGATCTCGGTTGTTTCCAGCGTTTTCGCGATGCCGTAGCCCTGGATCAATTCGGTCACTTCCGCGCCGATCATATGCGCGCCGAGCAACTCGCCGGTTTTGGCGTCGAACACGGTTTTGACGAAGCCTTCGGGTTCGCCCAGTGCAATCGCCTTGCCGTTGCCAATGAAGGGGAATTTGCCGACCTTCACCGTATAACCTTTTTCCTTCGCCTTCGCTTCGGTCAACCCGACCGATGCGACTTGCGGCATGCAATAGGTGCAGCCGGGAATGTTTTCGACCTTCAGCGGGTGAACGTCGTTCAGGCCCTTGATTTTCTCGACGCAGATGACCGCTTCATGGCTCGCCTTATGCGCGAGCCACGGGCCCTGCACGACGTCGCCGATGGCGTAAACGCCGGGTTCATCTGTCTGCAGCCATTCATTCACAACGATATGGCCGCGATCAACCTTGACCTTCGTGTTTTCGAAACCGAGGTTTTCGGAATTGCCGACAATGCCGACCGCCGAAATCACGCGGTCAAACTTGATCTTTTCAATCTTGCCGGCGGTATCAATTTCCGCCTCCACATCGTTCGCGCCGCGGTTCAGTTTGGCGACTTTCGCGCCGGTCATGATCTTCATGCCCTGCTTTTCAAACGCCTTGCGCGCGAAGGCTGAAATATCGGCATCCTCCACGGGCAGGATGCGGTCCATCAATTCAACCACGGTCACCTGCGCGCCCATGTTTTTGTAGAAGCTGGCGAATTCCATGCCGATTGCGCCCGACCCGATGACCAGCAGCGATTTCGGCATTTCGGTCGGCGTCATCGCTTCGCGGTATGTCCAGACCAGTTTGTCGGGCTCGAGGCCGGGCAGCACGCGGGCACGCGCGCCCGTAGCGATGATGATATGCGGCGCTTTCAGTTCGGCGACGGGTTTGTCGTCTTTCGTGATGGCAAGCTTGCCCTTGCCCATCAGTTTGCCGGTGCCGTCGAAAACGGTGATGTTGTTTTTCTTCATCAGGTGCTTGATACCGCCCGACAGCTG